>NZ_JAOSHO010001180.1 GCF_025917275.1 Pseudomonas agronomica
CCAGGACCACGAAGTGACTCGGCTTGCCGTGGGTGAAATCCCGGGCGCGGTTCTTGCCGCTCTGCACGCCGAACGCGGCAGCCAGCACGCTGTGCATCATCTGCAATAGCGTTGGCGGTTTGTTGTCGACTGGATCTTCCATAAATCCCTCGTCTGCCATGGGTTTGGAACAAGCATAGACAACCCATCGGAAAAGATCGCAGGCTTCGCCAGCT
>NZ_JAOSHO010001181.1 GCF_025917275.1 Pseudomonas agronomica
ATCAATACCCTGGTTTACCAGGGGCAGGCCGGCACTCGCGGTCAGGCCTTGAGCGACTCGCTGATGAAGTCCGCACACAAGCTGATCGGGCCGGACAAGGCGCCGGTGATCGATCAATTCGTGGATCTGCCCGGTGGGCCGCTGGACGCCACCTTCGGACCGTTGTTGACGCTGTTGGGCAAGGATCTCGAAAACCGAAGCGCCAGCGACAAC
>NZ_JAOSHO010001182.1 GCF_025917275.1 Pseudomonas agronomica
CTCAACACCCTGGCCTATCAAGGCCAGGCCGGCAGCCGTGCGCCGGCGTTGGGCGACTCGCTGATGAAGTCCGCGCACAAACTGATCGGGCCGGACCAGGCGTCGGTGATCGATCAATTGGCCGATCTGCCGGGCGGACCGCTGGACGCCACCTTCGGACCGTTGTTGACGCTGTTGGGCAAGGGCGCCGAAGACCGAAACGCCAGCGACCAT
>NZ_JAOSHO010001183.1 GCF_025917275.1 Pseudomonas agronomica
TGATCAAGGCCATGCACGAGGACGAGGCGCGCCTCAACATCCAGAAGCCGGACCTGGAGCCACGCGCCACGGACCATATCCCGGGCATGCTGGCGATGATCCAGACCCTGATCGACAAGGGCTACGCCTACGCACCGGGCAATGGCGACGTGTACTACCGCGTTGCCAAGTTCATGGGCTACGGCAAGCTCTCGCGCAAGAAGATCGAAGACC
>NZ_JAOSHO010001184.1 GCF_025917275.1 Pseudomonas agronomica
TGGCGGCATTCTACAGGCGAATGCCAGACTGTCAACCGTTAATAATGCAAAGGGGCAAATAAACGGTCGTTCGCCTAAATGCGCGAAAAACAAAAGAAAATCGTCCTACAACTTCGGGACGCCTAGGGGCGATGGGGGCGAGTCCGTCGGTTGGCATAAAAACTGGTGCGCACAAAAAAGGCCACTCTTTCGAGTAGCCTTTCTTGATGTT
>NZ_JAOSHO010001185.1 GCF_025917275.1 Pseudomonas agronomica
CTCGCGATGGCGGTAGATCAGTAGCGGTGGTGTTGACTGACACACCGCTATCGCGAGCAAGCTCGCTCCCACAGGTTTTGTATTCCACCTATCCCGCAGCAGGGGCCCATGCGGGTCGTTTTGCTATAAGATAACCGCCATTTTGTAATCCTTGGCCGAATACCATCCAACGGCCGAACACAGGACCTGTGGGAGCGGGCTTGCTCGCGAA
>NZ_JAOSHO010001186.1 GCF_025917275.1 Pseudomonas agronomica
ATGAACGCCACCGAGACGATTTGCAGCGCGATCTGATGGGCCGCCAGTGGCGTGCTGCCCATGGTGCCCATGCAGAGGGCGGCGAACGCGAACAGCCCGACTTCCACCGCGTAGGTGCCGCCAATCGGCAGGCCGAGGCGCCACAATTCCTTGAGGTACTGGCGATTGGGCCGTGACAGGCCAGCGAGCAATGGATAGGCCCGGTAGGCCG
>NZ_JAOSHO010001187.1 GCF_025917275.1 Pseudomonas agronomica
CCCTCGCCACGGGGTTCGGTGTTTACCCAACTGAGCAGCGTAGTGATAAATAGATCTGTCCTCTTTCGGAAACGGGGCGGGTTTCGTTCTGTGAGGTTGGGTCCGCTTGAATACTCGTTGACTGACGCACCGCCATCGCGAGCAAGCTCGCTCCCACAATGAGAGCGTTGTGCCTGGATTCATTGGATATCCGGTTATCCCGTGGCGAGGG
>NZ_JAOSHO010001188.1 GCF_025917275.1 Pseudomonas agronomica
GACTAGAGCCAGTTTGTATTCAGTCATTTTTGTTGTGTCCCTTGATCCGGGTGATGAGGTTGTTGGGATCTAGGTTAGGGGTGTGGGGTGGGCAGTGAAATATGCCAATTTGCTCTATTTTCTGGGCGTTTTGACCAGGGGGTGGGCGAAGTGGTGGGTGGAGGAAAAGCCAACAGAATCGACTGGCCGAACACAGGCCTCTGCGGGAGT
>NZ_JAOSHO010001189.1 GCF_025917275.1 Pseudomonas agronomica
GCGGCGCCGGCATGGACGATGCCGAGCAAGGCCACCACCATGTCCACCGAACGCTCCATGCACACCGGCACGATGCTGTCGGTGCCGACGCCGGCGGCGCGCAGGGCGCGGGCGACGCTTTGCGCCCGTTGGTCGAGCTCGGCATAGGTCAGGCGCCGGCCTTCGAACACCAGCGCCGGGGCGTTGGGGCTCAGGGCCGCTTGCTGGC
>NZ_JAOSHO010000119.1 GCF_025917275.1 Pseudomonas agronomica
GCCCGCGCCTCGGGCAGCGGTGCCAGTGGCGGCCAGCAAGGGCACGTTTTCGTTGGCTTCGATGACCTTCACGTTCGGCGTTTCGCTGGCAGCGATCATGCGGTCGGCGAAATCGTCATGGCCGACGCCGTTGAGCACGATCACATCCAGGCCGCTGATGCGCTTGATGTCTTCGGCCCTGGGCTCGTAGGCGTGGGGGTTGAAACCGGCCGGGATCAGCGGCACCACTTCGGCCTTGTCGCCGACGATATTGGCTACGTAGCTGTAATAGGGATGCAAGGTGATGCCGATGCGCAGGCGCTTGGCTGTATCGGCGTTCACCTGTGATGTGAACAGGCAGGCGAGCAGGCCGATCAACAGCAGGCGCAGCAACGGGCGGCGTTGGGAGGCGATAGACATGGGCAAGCGGTCTTCTCTCGAATGAGGGCGTGGGTCAATGCCGGTGCTGGCGGGTTACGCCGGCATCGAACTGCGCGACGATCTGTTGCCAACCAGCGGCGGACAATGCAGCCTCGTCCAATGCGGTGGGCGCGGTCGCAGGATGGCTGCGGTTGAGCCAGATGTCCGGGGGCGCGTCGGATTTTTCGCTGATGCGCATCAGGAACGAGCCCGCAACGGACCGGTTGCTGCTCGCGCCGAAGTAGGCGCGTTCATCCAGCAGTTGCCAGGCGTGCCCGCCGCGACTGACCGAACTGGCGTCCTGTGCGAACGGGGCAAAGCCTTCATCGGCCAACGCCTTCGGGGCGGGAAGGGCTTGCTCGCTTTCGCGCAGGATGTGGATTTCGTCCAGCGTCACCCGCAGGTCGGCGTAAATGCCTTGCTCGGCGGCGCTGAGGTCGCGGCGGGCGTCCAACTGGTTGCTTTCCAGGTGGGCGACGTCCTGGGTTTCGCCATGCCAGGCCACCACCGAACCGGCGCCCAAGACGATGATCAGGCACAACAGCAGGACGTAAAGGGTTTCATGGCCAGCGCCGGCGGGGCGGATGACTTGAGTGGTGGGAGCGCTCATGGGGCCTCGATGTCGGCTTGGTCGATCTCCACCACGTGGCCGGGGCCGGCGTCGAAGAGTACGTAGAATTCAGCGTTCGGTTTCTTGAAAGTCAGCTTCGAGTCGGCGCCGAGCTTGCCGGGGACCAGGATGGTTTCGTCGTAGCCGATCACATCCAGCGTAACCCCCGGAGCGCCGCTGCCGTCGGAAAAGCCGCCGGTGCATTGGATCTGTTCGGCGTCGATGGCCTTGCATTCGCACATGGGATTGTGGGCCAGTGCGCTGGTGCTCAAGCCTGCGCAAAGCAGCAGCGCCAGGCTGTTGAGGGGGGAGCGGAAGGTCATGGTCGGGCTCCTTGGGTTTTCAGCCAGGCGACAGTGGCCGGGGAGGCCTGGTCCAGGGGAATGGAGGCTTGATGCATCGAGCCATCCCAGCCTTCGAGGGTGATCCACAGCTCGGCGTCTGGCTGAGTCTTCTTTGGCACCGGCAACATGGCGCCCATGCGATAGGGCGAGCCGAAGAAAATCACCCCGGCGGCCCGCAGGCTGCGAGGCTTGCCGATGCGCAGGTAAGTGGCTTTCACCTGGCTGATGCAGCGTTGGCACAAAGCGGCATTGAAGTGCTTCATGGAGCCGGCGGGACCCTGGGTACGGGGGGCTTCGTTGCGAAACTCCGCCAGGCGCAGGCTCCACGGCCCAACCTGGATTTCGCCGACTTCCCGCTCGCCGAGCCCGCCGTCACCCCGGAACAACGCAGCTTCCGAAAAATATTTGGGCATGAAACCCAAGGGAATCAGCAGCAACAGCACATTGAAATGGAAGCGCCATTTATGCCAGAACCGGCCCAGGCTTGAAGGTGATGTGGTTGTGGTGGACGGGTTCACAGGCTGCCCTCCGGTGAGTCACGGTGAAGGGGCTGCAACGACGACGCAATCCGAGCTGGCCGGGCAGGTTTCTGGCTGCGCTTGACGGCGTTGACGGTGGCCAGGGCCGTGCGTTTGGTCCAGATCAGCAATCCGCTGAGGACCATCATGCTCAGGATCAGGCCAAAGAAAAACCAGATGAGCTTGATCCAGATCCCGCCAAAGTCCCCGGTGTGCAAGGGCCGCATGGATTCGGTGACGAACTCCAGTGCCGTACGGTCTGACAACAACCGCGAGGCGTCTACCTCACCGTTATAGGGATTGATTGTCGCGGTCTGGAACATCAATGGGTACCAGCCGCGTCCGCCGACCTCCAGATGGCTGTAGGCATTGCCCGGCAGGCTGACGAAACTTGCTTCCAGCCCGGGAATTTGCTGCCGGGCAATCTCGATGGCACGGTCCAGGTTCAATTGCGCTGGAGCAGCACCATCGGCAGACAACGGAACGCTTTCACGGGCCACCACCGGTACGACCGGGGCGCTGGAGATGGAAATGCCGTTGTCGGCCAGCGCGGCTTCGATCAGGAACCAGGTACCGGTCACGGAAATCACCGCGATGAACCAGATCGACCAGATGCCACTGAGCCGATGGAAATCGCCCCAGAAAATACGGGCGCCGTGGCGGATACGCAGGGTCGGGCGCAGGAAGCCTTTCCAGAAACGCTTGTAGACGACGAGCCCTGTCACCAGCGACGCCAGCATTGGCAAGCCGAGGAATGACACCAGGTACCAGCCCCAGCTGTAGCCGTTGGTGAACGGCACCAGCCACCATCCATGCAAGGCGCGGGTAAAGCCCCTGAAGTTGAACGCCGGAGCCGATCCCTGGATGACGCCGCTGTAAGGGTTGACGTAGACAGTATCGGGCCGGCCGTCGGGGTAAGTGACCTTGGCCTCCAGGGCAAAATGCGACTCGTCCGGACGCACGATACTTTGCACCTGGGTGAGCGGCTGGGCTTGCTTGATGGCGGCAATGACCTGGTCGTAGCCGAGCAACGGGGCATCATCGGAGGGCTTGCTGGCGCGCATTTCAGGGTTGGCCAGCCAGACGATCTCCTGGCTGACCACGGCCAAGGTGCCGGTGACGCAGACGATCAGCACGAAAAACCAGATAGGCAGCGCCAACCAGCTATGGACGAGGAACCAGAGTTTGGAGCGGGACTTCTTGGACATGATTGAACGTCTTGATTCGATGAAAGGTTCCGTGTCGCGGGCTTCGCAACATCCTGAACCCTGGAAAAGCAGGCCGTGGCTTTTGCCGACGCGGCCTGCTGCATCTAATTGAGACGAACGAGCAGATGAAATCCTGAAGGGGAAGATGAAAGAAAATGTTTCGCGTTTACGATGAGGGCGACTCGTTTTTTGCGGCGAGGGACCAGGTTCCCTCGCCACGGTCAGTGCTGCATTTTAAAAAGCCTCAGCCTTGTTGGAACATTTCCCTGGCACGCTGCTCGATCTGTTCCTGAGTCAGGTCCTCCTTGTGCGTTGCCAGGAACCACAAATGCCCGTATGGATCTTTCAGGGTGCCGGAGCGATCTCCGTAGAACTGATCCTTTACTTCGGAAATCACCGTGCCGCCGGCCTCGATCGCCTGGGCGAATGCACTGTCCACGTCGTTGACATATAAATGCAGGCCCACCGACGGCGAGCGATCCGGATTGCTCAGCGGGCCCTGGTCGCAAGGCGTGCCAAGCATGATCGGGCAATCGCCGATCCGCAGTTCGGCATGGCCGATGCCGCCGTCGGGCATGCTCAGGCGCATGACCTCGGTTGCGTTGAAGGCTTTCTTGTAGAAATCGATGGCTTCGGCGGCTTTCTGGATGCCCAGATAAGGCGTGATGCTGTGATAACCATCAGGAATGGCTTTGACGCCCATGACGTTTCTCCTTGTTGTTATGGGAGGACGACTTTCGTCGATTTTCGCTCACCCACTATAGAACGCCGCCCAGGGGAGGGCTCACGCCCCGACGAACGTCTCACGGCTCGTCCAACAAATGCGCTCCCGGTCCTCGCTTGCCAAGCACGTCGCCCTGATTGCGCAAGGGGCAATGTTCCATCGACAGGCAACCGCAGCCGATACAGCCGGTGAGCCGGTCGCGCAGGGCGATCAGTTGATCGATGCGCTCATCCAGATTCCGGCTCCATTGCGCCGATAAGGTCCTCCAGTCGGCCGCCGTCGGGGCGCGATCGTCCGGCAGGCTTTTCAGCGCTTCGCCAATTTCTGCCAAGGGAATGCCCAGGCGCTGGGCGACTTTGATCAGCGCCACGCGCCGCAGGACTTCTCGGGAGTAGCGACGTTGATTGCCCTGGTTGCGCGTGCTTTTGATCAGCCCCTTGGTTTCATAGAAGTGCAGCGCCGTGACCGCCACGCCGCTGCGAGCGGCAACTTGGCCAACGGTGAGCGCCTTCTGGATGTCGATGGGCTTCGTCATTTCAATCACCGCTTGACCTTGACTTAACTGGAGGTTTTACCCTGCTGCTCTTCGGATCGCAAGATTCGCCTTACCTCAGCGGGGGACCTTTCATGCAATCGCCACTCAGCTTCACGCATTTGATTGAATTCGATATCGAGCCTCAAAAGCAGCAGGCGCTGGTGACCGCCCTGACAGAACAGACCGAGCGCCTGGCGCGGGAGTTTCCGGGCTTTCTCAGCGCCAGTATCCAGGCCAGCGAGGACGGGCGACGGGTCCTCAATTGCTTGCAATGGCAAACCCGCGAAGCAGGGGAAGCGGCGTTTCGAAGCGTTGAAAATGGCGAGGAAAATTTCTGGCGGCTGATCCAGAAGCATCGGGCCAAAGCGGTGACCTTCGGCTCTTTTCAGGTACTGCGCAACATTGAGCGCAGCCTGGACGGTGCTCTGCATTGCCCGTGGGTCAACCCAGCGCAACGGGCAATCCCAGAGGGCGATACCCACTATCAAAAGCGTTGATTTCTGCCGTTCCATGCCGGCGGGTAGCCTTTGTTCATCGCCCAACTTCAGAACATCGGACACCCGCCATGAACCGTATCCTTGCTGTCTTGCTGCTGTTGACTGCCACCGTATTGAGCGGTTGCGCCTCGTCGTCTCCAGAACTGCGTCCGTATACGGCCGAGGAAACCCGTGAGCTGGCCCTCGAAGCCTTGAATCGTCGAGGCCTTTCGTTCGAGGAATATCACGCGAAGAAAGCCGAGTTGCTCGGGCCGTCGCAGAAAAACGTCGGCTATGACGAACGTGGTGAAATGAATGCCGAACGGACCGTTCAATTGCCTGGCCGGCCAAGCTGAGGACTGTACCGCTCGAAGTTTTGCCTAACTGTCCGTGGGCTTGCGCCGGGACGTGGGGTAGGGTCATTACCTGACTGCCCTGACGGATTGACCTGCCATGACGCTCTCGCTTGACCTGCTGCTGGGCTTCGCCCTGTTTGCCCTCGTGACCTCGATCACGCCAGGCCCCAACAACACGATGCTGCTGGCCTCGGGTGTGAATTTCGGTTTCAACCGTACCATCCCTCATATGCTGGGTATCACTTGCGGCTTCTTTTCCCTGGTGCTGGCGGTGGGCCTAGGCCTGGGCGCGGTATTCCAGGCTTATCCGCTGCTCTACACCCTGTTGCGCTATGTCGGCGCGGCATACTTGATGTACCTGGCATGGAAAATCGCGCATTCCGGTCCCGTCTCGGACAGCGCAGCGGGCAACAACAAGCCGATCAGTTATTGGGGCGCGGCAGCGTTCCAATGGGTCAACCCGAAGGCCTGGATCATGGCCATCGGCGCCATCAGCACCTATACCCCCCTGCAAGGTTATTTTTTCAATGTGGTGGTGATCGCGGCGGTGTTCGCGCTGATCAATCTGCCAAGCGTCAGCCTGTGGGTGGTTTGCGGCAGCCTGCTGCGCAACCTGCTGCGCGATCGTCGATGGCTGCGCCTGTTCAATTGGGGCATGGCGCTGCTGCTGGTGGCATCGCTGTATCCGTTGTTGATGGAAAGCATGAGCTGAGGGCTGAGCTTCAACGCGATGCCTGCTAAGCTCGCTGTTTCCAGGAGCGTTCCTACGCACTTTTAAATGAAGTCCGACTTCTTTAAGGTCTTGATCAGGTAAAGCTTGTCTCGAACCCAACGAGGGCACCCTGGTCCCGGAACAGGCTCTGCGAGTTTTCTTATGAATAAGCGTCCTTTGTATTTTGATTATGCCGCCACCACACCGGTGGATGAGCGGGTCATCCAGGTCATGGTCCAATGCCTGGGTTTTGACGGTAACTTTGGCAACCCGGCCTCCAGTTCCCATGCCTTCGGCCAAGAGGCGCGACGGGCCGTGGAGCAGGCGCGCGGGCAAGTGGCCCAACTCGTCGGGGCGCAGGCCGGACAGATCGTCTGGACGTCCGGGGCTACCGAATCCAACAACCTGGCACTCAAGGGTGTGGCCCAGGCGCACGGCTCGCGCAAGGGACATCTGGTAACCAGCCTGATCGAGCACAAGGCGGTTCTCGATACGGTCAAGCAATTGGAGGAGGGCGGCGTCGCGGTGACCTGGTTGGCGCCGGATGCCGATGGCCTGATCAGCGCGCAAGCTGTTCGCGAGGCACTTCGCGAAGACACGTTCCTGGTGTCGCTGATGCTGGTGAACAACGAGTTGGGCACCGTCAACGACGCGGTTGCCATCGGTGAGATCGTTCGCGAACACGGCGCGCTGTTTCATATGGACGCGGCCCAGGGTGCGGGGAAAGTGAGTATCGACCTGGCCCGGTGGCCGGTGGACCTGATGTCTTTTTCCGCACACAAGATCTACGGCCCCAAGGGCATCGGTGCACTTTATGTCGGTGACCGCGCGCGGCCGCGCCTGTTGGCCCAGATCCACGGCGGAGGCCATGAAGGTGGCTTGCGTTCCGGTACCCTGGCGACCCATCAGATTGCAGCCATGGGCGCGGCGTTCGAGCTGGCGGCGCAGTCGTTTGACGAGGAACTCGCCCATATCGCCCGGTTGCGCAATCGTTTGCTTGAGCCGCTGTTGGCATTACCTGGCGTGTGTATCAATGGCAGCGCCACCCAACGCATCGCGCATACACTGAGCCTTACCTTCAACGAAGGCGAGTTCAATCCGGCCGCGCTGGGCGATTCGATTGCTTTTTCCGCCACATCGGCCTGCAACTCCGCGAATAACGCACCCTCCCACGTACTGTTGGCCCTCGGGCACGACGAACGGGCGGCGAGCCGCACCATTCGCTTGAGCCTGGGACGTTACACCCATGAACAAGACATCGACGAGGCGGTGCGGTTGATCAAGGCGGCCTGTGCCGCTGCGCCAGCATTCTGGGCGACACCCACCTGAGCCGAACCTATTCGGCATCGAACAACAAAATTGATTAGCAGGAGTGATGATGAGTACCCAGCCTTTGATCCCAGGACAGGTTCCCCAGCGCCTGGCTCGAATCCGCCAATTGATGGGCGACGAGGGCATCCACGCATTGCTGGTGCCTTCGGCCGACCCACATCTTTCGGAGTACTTGCCGGGCTACTGGCAAGGGCGCCAGTGGTTGTCCGGTTTCCATGGCTCGGTGGGGACTTTGATCGTCACGGCCGATTTTGCCGGGGTCTGGGCTGACAGCCGTTACTGGGAGCAGGCTACCAAGGAGCTGGAGGGCAGTGGCATCGAGCTGGTCAAGCTTGTTCCGGGTCAGCCCGGCCCGCTGGATTGGCTCGGCGAACAGACGCCTGAGGGAAGCGTGGTTGCGGTTGACGGTGCGGTGATGGCGGTGGCGTCGGCTCGAACGCTGGGCAGCAAGCTTGAGGCTCGCGGTGCGCGGCTGCGTACCGACATCGACCTGCTACAGAAGGTTTGGAGCGATCGCCCAAGCCTGCCTGACCAACCCGTCTACGCCCACCTGCCACCGCAAGCGACAGTCAGCCGCGTCGAGAAGCTCGCGAAGCTGCGCGAATCCCTCAAGGAACGTGGCGCCGATTGGCATTTCATCGCCACCCTCGATGACATTGCCTGGCTGTTCAACCTGCGTGGCGCGGATGTGTCCTTCAATCCTGTGTTCGTTTCCTTTGCCTTGATCAGCCAGCAACAAGCCACGCTCTTCGTGGCTTTGGACAAAGTTGGCGCACCGCTGCGCGCGGTTCTTGAACGGGATGGCGTGACGCTACGCGACTACAGCGAGGCTGGCGCCGCGCTGCGGGAAGTGCCCAATGGCACGAGTCTGCAGATCGATCCGGCGCGGGTCACGGTCGGCTTGCTGGGCAACCTTGGCAGCGGCGTGAAGTTGGTCGAAGGACTCAATCCCACGACGTTGGCCAAATCGCGCAAGAGCTTGGCGGATGCCGAACATATCCGTAAGGCCATGGAGCAGGACGGGGCGGCGCTCTGTGAATTTTTCGCCTGGCTGGAAAGTGCCTGGGGGCGCGAACGTATCACCGAGCTGACCATCGATGAGCACCTCACCGCAGCCCGAAAGCGTCGGCCGGATTTTGTTTCCTTGAGCTTCAACACAATCGCTGCATTCAATGCCAATGGCGCGATGCCCCATTACCACGCCACGGAAGAGGCGCACGCCGTTATCGAAGGCGACGGCTTGCTGCTGATCGATTCGGGTGGCCAATATCTCGGCGGAACCACGGACATCACCCGCATGGTGCCGGTCGGAACGCCGACGTCAGAGCAGAAGCGTGATTGCACCCGAGTGCTCAAGGGCGTGATTGCCTTGTCCCGGGCCAGATTTCCCCAAGGCATTCTGTCGCCTTTGCTGGATGCTATCGCCCGCGCGCCGATCTGGGCCGAGCAGGTGGATTATGGCCATGGCACGGGACATGGGGTCGGTTACTTCCTCAATGTCCATGAAGGACCGCAGGTCATTGCCTATCAGGCCGCCGCTGCGCCACAAACCGCGATGCAGCCAGGGATGATCACGTCGATTGAGCCGGGCACTTATCGTCCAGGTCGCTGGGGCGTGCGTATCGAGAACCTGGTCATCAATCGTGAGGCGGGCAGCAGCGAGTTTGGTGATTTCCTGGAATTCGAAACGCTCACACTGTGCCCGATCGACACCCGCTGCCTGGAGCCGTCGCTGCTGACCCAGGATGAAAAAGACTGGTTCAACGCCTACCACGCCGAGGTTCAGCGTCGATTGAGCCCGTTGCTGGAAGGCAACGCGCTGCAATGGCTGAGCACGCGGACGGCGGCCATCTGACGCGAAGAATCAGGCCAGGGCTTCACGGACGAAGTCCAGCCGATCCTGCCCGAAGAACATCTCATTACCGACAAACATGCTCGGAGCGCCGAACACGCCCCTGCGAATGGCTTCTTCGGTCGTGCTCTTGAGCTGCTCCTTGACCTGCTGATCGGTGGTCAGGGCGAGTACGTATTCAGGGTCAAAACCACCTTCGTTCAGCACCGTCGCGATGGTTGCGGGATCGTTGAGGTTGCGCGCGTCCACCCACAGCGCACGGAACAGACAATCAACAAAAGACCGGAAGCGTTCAGGTTGATGCAGTTGCATGCCGGTCACGGCACGCATTAGCAGCAGCGTATTGATGGGGAAATAAGGGTTGAGCTTGAATTCGACGCCGTAGCGTTTGGCGAAACGACTCAAGTCCTGAAATAGATACGGGCCCTTGGCTGGCACGGTAACAGGGGATGCATTGCCCGTTGCCTTGAAGACGCCACCGAGCAACATGGGACGGTAAACCAGCGCACTGTCAGCTTGTGAGCAAAGCGTGGGCAACTGGGTGTAGGCCAGATAGGTGGTCGGGCTGCCGAGATCGAAGAAAAATTCCACTGATTTGTTCATGAGCATTGCTCTCTTATTGGTAGGAGGCGGGTTTACCAGCGTTCACTCCAGGGACGCAGATCCAGCTCGAAGGTCCAGGCGTCGCGGGGCTGGGTGTGCAGATACCAATAGTTTTCGGCAATGTGTTCGGGGTCGAGGATGCCATCCTCGTCCCTGGTTGCGTATTTTTCCGGGAAGTTGTCGCGGATGAAGTCTGTGTCGATGGCGCCATCCACCACCACGTGGGCGACATGAATATTCATGGGGCCCAACTCGCGCGCCATGCTCTGGGCCAGCGCGCGAATGCCGTGTTTGGCTCCTGCAAACGCGGCGAATCCTGAAGCTCCGCGCAACCCTGCCGTGGCGCCCGTAAACAGAATCGTCCCGCGCTGACGCGTGGCCATCCGCTTGGCCACTTCCCGCGCATTGAGAAAGCCTGAAAAACAAGCCATCTCCCAGATCTTGAAATATTTGCGTGCGGTTTCCTCAAGGATGCTACAGGGAACATTTGCGCCAATGTTAAAGACAAAGGCTTCGATCGGACCGATCTGATTCTCGATCTGCTCAATCAGCGCAATTACATCTTCTTCCTTGCGGGCGTCGCAGGCAAAACCGTGAGCTTCCCCGCCTTGGGCCCTTATATTGTCGACCAATGGCTCAAGCTTGTCGGCACTTCGACGCGTAACGCAGGCCACGAAACCTTCCCGGGCGAAACGCCTGGCGATCGCGCCACCCGTGGCGTCGCCGGCACCCACAACCAGTACGACCTTCTTATTATTCATGGCTAGCTCCATTGATAAACGATCGTTAACTAAACGGACGTTATGCTAAGATCCGGCCAGCGTCAAGGTGATGATCAAGAGGCAAGACAATGCGCTATTCGGCCAATCACAAGATGGAAACCCGCGAGAAACTGCTCGCCAGTAGTGCCGTATCGGCCAAGACGTCAGGTTTTTCGACGGTAGGGGTTGATGGCCTGATGAAGGCGATCGGGTTGAGCGGCGGGGCGTTTTATAGTCACTTTTCGTCCAAGGACGAGCTTTTCCAGGCTATCGTCGAGCGCGAGCTGGCTCATAGCCTGGACCGCTTGAGTGGTAATGGGGTCATGGACTCAGCGAAGCTGGAACGCTGTCTCAAGCAATACCTGAGCATGAGCCATGTCGAGCATCCGGAGGCGGGGTGTGCCTTGCCGGTATTGGGCGCTGAGATTGCGCGTTCGGATGTGCAGGTACGCGAGGCAGCGCAAACGTGGATCTGTCGTTTGCATGACGGCTGGGCAAAAGTGTTGGGCAGCGATAGCTTGGCCTGGGCGATCCTGTCGCAATGCGTTGGGGCGCTTGTCGTCGCACGCATGCTCGTCACGCCGGAAGTCCAGCGTGATGTTCTCAAATCCAGTCATGAGGAAATCAGCCGTCGGCTGGCTGAGCGGCAATCTGACTGACCCACCGCCTATTTGCAGATCACGATCATGCTGCGGCTGGTGTACCCTGCGGGGTTGAGTCCGAAAGGGTAATCTCCCGGTTCCTCGACTACATCGCCCGATTTGGCGATGACCTTGTAGTTTTTTGGGGCGCATGAGTTAGCAGCGGTGGCGGCGCATTGGTCCCAGGATGAAGTGAGGCCGGAGCAATTGATGTGCAGACCTTTTTTCCCACGCTTGATTTCGGTTTTCGATGTCGCCGCGCAGCCAGCAACTGCAAGTACCACGATCAGTATCAGAATTCGTTTCATTCCCGTCCTTATGCCGTCGCGGATCTTTTGCCTGCGTACGGCTGCTTTCGCTTTGGTCTCAAGCGTACATGACGTCCTTGTATGAAAAAATTCCATGCCGACCATTAGGTTACGGCTCTAAACATGGCCTAAATACGCGGCAAATGCCAGAGCTACGTAAAAAGCTGCTCAATCTGCTGCAATGGCCGGCTTTGCGGTCTCCCCCATGGTCAACGTCGCGCCGATCGAAGCGAGAATAATGCAGGTGATGGCAGCCCATTGGGACAGTGACAGGTATTCATGAAGGAATATCAGTCCTGACAGCGCACCGATTGCGGGCTCTACGCTCATCAGCGTCCCGAACGTACGGGCTGGAATGCGGGTCAGGGCAATCATTTCCAAGGTATAAGGCAGGGCAGTGGACAGGATGGCGACACCAACGGCGATTGGAATCAGGCTTGGTGTCAGTAGTGTGGCCCCAGCGTGAACGATGCCAATAGGGGCTACAAACAGTGCGGCGATCATGACCCCCAAAGCTGCGGTCTGCACGCCATTGTCCGCTCCGGCTTTCTGGCCAAACAGGATGTACAGCGCCCAACAAACTCCGGCGCCCAGGGCATAGGCAGCACCGATCAGGTCGATGCCGGTGCTGGTGGCCCCGGAGGGTATGAGCAGCAACAAGCCAATCACCGCCAGGGCAATCCAGAGAAAATCAATCGCTCGGCGTGACGCATAGATCGCGACCGCCAGGGGGCCGGTGAATTCCAGCGCCACGGCAATGCCCAGTGGAACGGAGCGCAGTGACATATAGAAGAGGAAATTCATGCCACCCAGAGCCATGCCGTAGATCACTACGGTGCGCAAGGATTGGGCGGTGAGTTTGGCTCTCCAGGGACGTAGCAATAGCAGCATGATAATGCTGGCAAAAATAAGACGTAGCGTAGTGGTGCCTTGTGCCCCCACTACCGGGAACATGCTTTTGGCGAGTGAAGCGCCGGATTGAATCGATGCCATGGCGATCAGTAGCAGGGCAACCGGGTATAAAGAGGATGCCAGGCTGCGATTTGGTGGGGTCATTACGGGGTGTCATCCATTGGAGAAGCGGTATTTGAGCAATATAGTGCGCATTTCAAGTGGTGCAGTCTATATACTAAGACGGGCGTGGACCGTTTCGGCCAGAAAAATAGGGGAAAGAGAAAATAACGGTTGACGA
>NZ_JAOSHO010001190.1 GCF_025917275.1 Pseudomonas agronomica
CTGCTGCGACGCAACAACGGCGCTCGCGAACCGGAAACCGCGCTACGGGTGGCGGACCTGGAGCTGAACCTGATCAGCCGCGAAGCCAGCCGCAACGGACAACTGCTCAGCCTGCTGCCCACCGAATACAAGCTGCTGGAATTCCTGATGCGCAACAGTGGGCAGATCCTCTCGCGCATGATGATTTTCGAGGAAGTCTGGGGTTAT
>NZ_JAOSHO010001191.1 GCF_025917275.1 Pseudomonas agronomica
AGCAAGCTCCCTCGCCACGGGTTATTTGCCGGGCACAAATTGTGTTCGGCTTCGGTTCTGTTTATCCGGCCATGTAGGACTCCCGAGTAAGGCTACGTTGCCTTGCGTCATTGCCTACAACTACGCCAGAATCCGCCGGCTTGTGCGCTTGGCCCCGTGTCGATAACTTGTCCCCCGTCACTGCTTATCAGTGATCGGGTCTGCAAG
>NZ_JAOSHO010001192.1 GCF_025917275.1 Pseudomonas agronomica
GAGCACTACATTCGCGGGCATTGAGTCCGCATAGGCTCCAGCAGTGCTCTTGTGGCGAGGGAGCTTGCTCCCGCTCGGCTGCGTAGCGGCCGCAGGATCCTGGGCCTGCTGCACCCGAGGCGTCGGACCGGTCCAGCGAGAGCAAGCTTCCTCGCCGCAGCCACCAAACCGCCCCAGATGATCGCCAGCTCCTATCCCAACGCCAG
>NZ_JAOSHO010001193.1 GCF_025917275.1 Pseudomonas agronomica
AGGCTGCGATCTTTTGATGGTTACTTTGAGTCTGGAGCGAAAGATCAAAGATCAAAAGATCAGATCAAAAGATCGCAGGCTTCGCCAGCTCCTACAGAGCCGAACGGGAGCAAGCTCCCTTGCCACGGGTTTTCGGGTGGATCCGAGAGTTTGTTTATTCGCTGTCCCTTAGCTTTCCATCAAGCCACACATCCTTGCGCCTTTGC
>NZ_JAOSHO010001194.1 GCF_025917275.1 Pseudomonas agronomica
TAGATGAACATGCAGGTGGCCACGCTCAACAACCCGAGAATCATCGCCTTGGGCATGACCTTGGCCGAATTGCGCAGGTCCGGCGCCAACGGCGTGACGAACTCGCAACCGACGAACATGAACATGGCCATGCCCACCAGCGAGAGGATGGTGACAAGGTCGGTGCCCACCAACGACACGCCGAACCACCCTTCCAATTGCACCGC
>NZ_JAOSHO010001195.1 GCF_025917275.1 Pseudomonas agronomica
TTACGACTTCCAACGCCCCAGCGCCCGCATCGACGTACGCTCGGCCATGCCCCGCCCGCACACCGCTGGCGACTATCCGTTGTATGACTACCCCGGCACCTATGTGCAAAGTTCGGATGGCGAGCACTACGCCCGCACCCGCATCGAAGCCTTGCAAACCCTGCACGAGCAGGTCGAGCTGGCGGGCAACGCCCGGGGCCTGGGT
>NZ_JAOSHO010001196.1 GCF_025917275.1 Pseudomonas agronomica
CTACGACTTCCAACGCCCCAGCGCGCGCATCGACGTGCGCTCGGCCATGCCCCGCCCGCACACCGCTGGCGACTATCCGCTGTTCGACTATCCGGGCACCTACGTGCAGAGCGAAGACGGCGAACACTACGCCCGCACCCGCATCGAAGCGTTACAGACCCTGCATGAACAGGTCGAGCTGGCGGGCAACGCCCGGGGCCTGGGC
>NZ_JAOSHO010001197.1 GCF_025917275.1 Pseudomonas agronomica
AGCTTGCTCGCGAAGGCGGCTGCACAGTCAATATCCCTGCTAGCTGACCCGCCGCCATCGCGAGCAAGCTCGCTCCCACAGGGAGGTTGTGGTGAGTGGAAAATGTATGCCCGCTGAAGATCCAGTGTGGGAGCGAGCTTGCTCGCGAAGACGGCGGTACAGTCGGCATCTCCATTACCTGGCCCTCCGCCATCGCGAGCAAGCT
>NZ_JAOSHO010001198.1 GCF_025917275.1 Pseudomonas agronomica
AGGCCGCCGACCTGGAAATGGCCTGGCTGATCAAGGCCGACCTCAAGGGTGCTGATCTGCGCGATGCCAATCTGCAAGAGGTCAAGTTGGGTGAAAGCAACCTGGAACAGGCCAACCTGACGGGCTCGCGGCAGCACTACGGAAATTTCCAGGATGCGAATATGCAGGGGTGTGTCGGGTGCCCGACTTCTTGGGATCGCTGAA
>NZ_JAOSHO010001199.1 GCF_025917275.1 Pseudomonas agronomica
CACAGGTGTTTTCTGCGGAGGTCAGCGACTCTGGCGTTGTTGTAACAACAGGTTGCTGAAACCGCTGCCGGCCAATTGTTTCTGGGCCTTGGTCAGCTCTTCACGATTGCTGAACGGACCCACCAATACCCGATACCAGGTTTCGTCCTTCACCGTTCCGGACTCCACCGACACCGATTGGCCCAGCAGAATGATCTGCGCCCG
>NZ_JAOSHO010000012.1 GCF_025917275.1 Pseudomonas agronomica
CTCCCACAAGGATTGGTGGCGACTATTCAACTGGCGAAAAGGTAAGCCTCCACATCCATCCCCGCGTCACGCATCTGCGCCAGCTTGTAGCGCAGGGTGCGAGGGCTGATCCCGAGGCGTTCGGCCGCCTCCTTGCGACGGCCGCGCTCGGCACGCAGGGTATCGATGATCATCTGGAATTCGCGCCGACGCAGGTCGTCCTCCAGCGCACCCGCGGACTCCGCCACTTCCACTGGTGGAACCACCGCTGGTGCTGGCTGCAAGACGGGTAACGGCGCGCAAGCCACCGGACCGGCCAGGCAAAAATCCTCAGGCTGGATCAAGCCGCCCTGCTGCAGGATCAAGGCCCGCTGGATGGCGTTATCCAACTCACGGACATTGCCAGGCCAGGGATAAGCGATCAGGCAAGCCTGGGCTTCGGCGGACAGTCGCGCCGTGGCGTGCTTCATTTTATTGACGTGCTTGGCCAGCAGGCGCTCGGCCAGCGGCAGGATATCGGCGGTGCGCTCGCGCAACGGACGCCAGGCCAACGGAAAAACCGACAGCCGATAATACAAATCTTCGCGGAAGCGCCCCGCCGCCACTTCACCCGCCAGGTCGCGGTTGGTGGTCGCGACCACGCGGATGTCCAGGCTGATGGGCTTGCGAGCGCCGACCCGTTCCACTTCTCGCTCCTGCAACACCCGCAACAGCTTGGCCTGCAGGCCCAGGGGCATTTCTGAAATCTCATCGAGCAGGATGGTGCCGCCGTCCGCCTGTTCGAACTTGCCGGCCTGGGCCGCGATGGCGCCGGTGAACGAGCCCTTCTCGTGCCCGAACAACGTTGCCTCGAGCATGTTGTCGGGAATCGCCGCGCAGTTGATGGCAATGAACGGTTCGTTGGCGCGACGGGATTGCTGATGGATATAGCGAGCCAGCACCTCCTTGCCCGTACCCGACTCGCCGGAAATCAACACGGTCGAGTCACTGCGTGCCACCCGCGCGGCCAAGTCCAGCAACTGAGCACTGGCCGGCTCGATGGCCACTGGCCCTTCACCCTCGACTGCCGGGATTCCCAGGGCATGACGCGCCACCAGGTCCAGCAGCGCCTTGGGCTCGAACGGCTTGACCAAGTAATCCGCCGCCCCCTGGCGCATGGCATCCACCGCACGCTCGACCGCACCGTGGGCCGTCATCAACAGGACTGGCAATTGAGGCTGGCGCGCACGCAGCAATCCGAGCAACTGGTGACCGTCCATGCCTGGCATGTTGACGTCGCTGACCACCAGGCTAAACGGCTCGCGCGCAACGGCCAGCAGCGCCTCCTCCGCCGAACCGACGGCGGCATGATCATGCCCGGCCAACAGCAGCGTATCGGCCAGCGCCTCGCGCAGCGCACGATCGTCCTCCACCAGCAAAACCTTGATCGCCATTGCCTTCACTCCACCCCTGGCGCACTGGAAAACAGCGGCAGGACGATCAGCGCACAAGTGCCACGCCCCAGCCGCGAGCGCAGCAGCAATTCTCCCTGATGGGCACGCGCCACAGCCTTGACCACGGTCAGGCCCAAGCCTGTCCCAGTGGCCTTGGTGGTAAAAAACGGTTCGCCCAGGCGGGTCAACACCACTGGATCGATACCACTGCCGCTGTCGCTGACACACAGGCGCAACGTGCTGCCACGGGTGTACAGATGAACCTTCAACCGGACGTCGCCGCCGCTGGCCTGGATCGCATTTTCAATCAGGTTCAATACCGCGCCCACCAAGGTGTCACGGTTGCACAAGACCTCGCCCACATGGCTGTCGCACTGCCAGCGGATCGGCAGATCCTGCACATGGGTCAACGCTGCGGCCTGCAAGGATTGCAGTAACGCCTTGGGTGTCACGCGGTCGGTCAACGGCAACTCGCCCCGGGCGAACACCAGCATATCGCGCACCTGGTGCTCCAGCTCATGCAGGCGTTCTTTCAAGCGGCCAGCAAAGCGCTGCTGGGTGTCCATCGGCAACTGCTGCTCCGTCAGATGACTGGCGTAGAGCAACGCGGCGGACAGCGGTGTGCGGATCTGATGGGCCAGCGACGCCACCATCCGACCGAGGGACGACAGCCGCTCGTGGCGAGCCAGTTGATCTTGCAGGTGACGGGTTTCAGTCAGGTCATTGAGCAGCACCAACTGCCCAGGCTCGGCATCCAGCGAACGGGTCGAGATAGAGAGACGGCGACCGTCCTTGAGGGAGATTTCGTGGCCATCGTCTTCGCGAGGGGCGAAGCAGCGGGCGATGACGTGCCGCCAAAGCTCGCCCTCCAATGGCAGGCCGAGCAGCTCGCACGCCGCCGGGTTGGCTTCGCGCACGAAACCGTGCTCATCGATGACGATGACGCCGCCAGGCAAGAGATCGAGGAGATTTTGCAGCCGATTGGCCAGGCGTTCTTTTTCCGCCAGTTCCTGCATGCGCTGGGCACTGACCACCGCCAGCTCACCCTTGAGCTCGGTCACCCGGGCTTCAAGCAGGCTGTAGGAATCGGTCAACTGGCTGGACATCTGGTTAAACAGCGAAAACGCCTGTTCAAGTCCAAGCCGGCTAGCCTGTTCGGCGGACGGCATGTGTCCCGGCTCGGGGACAGGCGACATCAGGGCGGCTTGGGTCATCGTGCTCTCTCGCTTGGCTGACCGTCAGTTAAACGGAACGTTGCGAGGGCTGTAGCAATACCCGTGCCGAAAAAAAACCGCCTGGAAATCAGGCGGTTGCAAAACAGGCGTCAATCATCCGCCTGTTCGTCTCCTTCGCGCCGGCTCATGCCGTACTTGCGCATCTTTTCCACCAGGGTGGTACGGCGAATACGCAGGCGTTCCGCCGCCCGGGCCACGATACCGTTGGCATCGTCCAAGGCCTGCTGGATGAGGCCCTGCTCCAGGCCTCCGAGATAGTCCTTGAGGTCGAGGCCTTCCGGCGGCAACAAGGCGTTGCTGGTGAAATCCGGCGTATGGCCGTTGATCGCCACGCGTTCTTCCAGATCGCTGCGCAGGCTGTCGACCATTTGCTCGTCTTCGTCATCGACGTAGCGGAATTTCTTCGGCAGCTCAGCGACGCCGATCACACCGTAGGGGTGCATGATCGCCATGCGCTCCACCAGGTTCGCCAGCTCGCGAACGTTGCCCGGCCAGCCATGGCGGCAGAGGGACATGATCGCCGCCGAGTTGAAGCGGATCGAACCGCGCTTCTCATGCTCCATGCGCGAGATCAATTCGTTCATCAGCAGCGGGATGTCTTCGACCCGCTCGCGCAACGGCGCCATTTCGATCGGGAATACATTGAGACGGTAATAGAGGTCTTCGCGGAAGCTGCCAACCTCAATCATGCTCTCGAGATTCTTGTGGGTCGCGGCGATGATCCGCACGTCGACGCTCTGGGTCTTGTTGCTGCCCACGCGCTCGAACGTACGCTCTTGCAGCACGCGCAGCAGCTTGACCTGCATCGGCAGCGGCATGTCGCCGATCTCATCGAGGAACAGCGTGCCGCCATTGGCCAGTTCGAAACGCCCGGCGCGGCTGGTGATTGCACCGGTAAACGCGCCCTTCTCGTGGCCGAACAATTCGCTTTCCAGCAACTCGGCCGGGATCGCACCGCAGTTGACCGGCACGAACGGCGCTTCGCGGCGCTTGGAATGGTAATGCAGGTTGCGCGCGACCACTTCCTTGCCGGTGCCGGACTCGCCCAGGATCAGCACGCTGGCGTCGGTGTCGGCCACCTGCTGCATCATCTGGCGCACGTGCTGGATCGCACGGCTGGTGCCGACAAGGCTGCGGAAAAGATTGGGTTCACGGTGCCGACCGCGCTCGCGGGCCTGGTCGTACATCTCGCGATAAACCTGGGCACGGTGCAGCGAATCGAGCAATTTGCTGTAGCTCGGCGGCATTTCCAAGGTGGAAAGTACCCGGCGGCGCTGGTCCTCAGGCAAGTCAAGGGAAGAATTTTCGCCCATTAACAAAACTGGAAGGAACTCATCCCAGGTTGAGAGTGTCTTTAGCAAGCCCAAAAGCGAAGCGGGAGCATTTACGGTCCCAATAAGGACACAAATGACTTCACGACTGGACGACAAAGAGCCGACAGCCTGCTGCCAATCATGGCTACCGCAGGGTAAATTTTCTTCGCCAAGAAAATTCAGGATCACCGCCAGGTCGCGGCGGCGGACGCTATCGTCATCGATCAGGAGAATTTTGGTTTCACGCCACATGCAATAGCAACTTCCCTAGTCAACTCAGTGCCCGAATTTGGGGGCAAGCTAGACGCTTGCAGACTTGTCATGCCTGTAGACGCCTGAAATCTGTAAACAGCCACTAGTTAAGTCAAAAAATCGTGCACAGTCAAATTTATGGCGCACTTTGTTCGGATTAAATGAAAATTAAATCATCCGAACAAGTGGTAAACCTTCGCCGCGTTCTGTGCCTGATGAATCTGCGACATTTCATCGACGATTGCCTGACGCTCTCCCGTCGCCGCCTCCAGCAACTGCCGGTACACCCCCAGCAATTCTTCCAGGTTGTTACGCAACGCCGCCTCGTCCACCTCGGACTCGCTCAAGACGTCTTCCATGCAGGAACGGCACGCCAGGTCCAATTGACCGATGGCCTCCCAGTTCCGCTCAGCCAGGGCATCAACCAGGGCCTCACGGGTTTGTTCGATTCGCTGCAAGACAAGACTCATGAGCATATTCCTCAGAATTGCGGTCCAGGCGTGGCAATGGCATCCCAGCCTTCCTTGACCGTGCGAAGCAGATCAGCGACTTCGTCGAGGATCTTCGGATCGGCTTTGACGTTGGCCTCAGCCAAACGCTTCATCATGTAAGCGTAAAGAGTATCCAGTTCAGCAACCGACTCGGCCCGATTTTCCAGGTCCAGGCCTTCTCGCAAGCCGCCGACAATGCCGATGGCCTTGCTGATCAGGATGCCTCTGTTTGCAATATCCCTGCGCTCCATCGCACCCTTGGCCTGGGCGATACGATCCAAGCCGCCTTCCATGAGCATTTGCACCAGACGATGGGGACTTGCTTCGGAGGTTTGCGCCTGGGCGCCAATCTTCTGGTATTGGCGAAGGGCCAACATCGGATTCATGTTCTACCTCATCAAAAATCTTCGGTTCGTATAAACAGCGTATCGACGCTGCGTCAAAAAACTTTAGACCGAAAAGCCGAAAGCCCGGAACGTTGTCAAAACGTTGCCGGGCTTTTTCGTCGATCGAAATCAGCTATTTTTCTGTTGTGCCGTCAGCGCCTCGAACATCGAGGTGATGTTGCTCGCAGTGGCCTTCAGCTTGCCGACCAAGGTATCCATGTCGTTGTACTTCTTAGTCAGCACTGCGGTCAGGGTCTCGACCCGACGATCCAGAGCCTCCTGATCGGCCTTCAAGCGGGTCTGGGTCCTGGTCAGCGCTGTGTTCCGCTGGTCGAGAATGCCACCCGTCTGGCTGAAGGGCTCGATCGCCTTGCCCATGCGCTCCAACAGGCCGTTGGTGCCCGTGAACAACGTCTGGACTTCACCGCTGAGCTTTTTATCGTTCATCGCTGCGCTGAACTTGACGCTATCGAAGTTCAACGCACCCGTCTTCTGATCAGTGGTGATACCCAACTGGGCCAGCGAGGTCAACTTGTCTCCAGCGCCGGTTTCAGACAAGGGCGTTCGAATCGCTGCCAGGAGCGAGCGAGGCAACGCGTCACCCGTCAATTTGGCCGGCACCGTCGGCTTCCCATCATCGTCAAGTGACGGCTTGGTCAGCGCGGTGATGCTGTTTGCAATGGCGTTATAAGCATCGACGAACTTCTGGATCGAGGCTTTCAGGCCATCGTTGTTCGGCGCCACGGTAACCGTTGAGGTGGCATCGCCCGCAACGCCGAGCAAATTCAAGGTCAGCCCCGAAATTGCCGTGCTCACAGTGTTGCTCTTGCTCGTCAGTTTCATGCCATCGACGGTGAAATTGGCATCCTGGGCCAAGGCACCGATAGCGCCCGCCGAAGTGGCGGTCAACGGATCAGTGCCGGCACCCACGACATTCGTGCCGTCGATCTCCAGCCCTGCTATACCGCTCACCGAGATATCGGAACCTGCGCCGGTGGTAGTTGAACCCAGCACCAGGCGCGATCCGAAAGAGTCGGTCACGATGTTCGCACTGACACCGGCAGCCTTGAGCGAAGAGTCGGCATTGATCGCGTCGCGAACCGATTGCAGGGTCGAACCATCCGGCACATTGAGATTGTAGTCGACCCCCTTCTGCGAGATGGTCATCGTCCCGGTAGGAATGGCGCTGGTCGTCCCACCGGCAAACGCCGCCGACGTGACCTTCGAGGCCGTGGCGAGGTTGGTGATCTTGATCGAGTAAGTACCATTCACCGCCGAGTTGCTGGCGGTCGCCGTGAGAACACCGGGTACCGAAGAGGTCGCAGCAAAACCCGCGAACTGCGGGCTGGTTGTGCTGCCCAAGTCCTTCATGGCGGTATTGAAGGCTGCCAACAATGACTTCAGGGTTCCGACCCCGGAGATACTGTTGGTAGTCGTCGTCGTCGCGCGAGTGATCTGACCTTGCTTGGCGGCCTTGTCGGAATCGACCAGCGCCTTGACGATTGCAGTGGTATCCAGGCCCGAGCCTAGACCCAAGCCAGGTAGAATTGGACTTGCCATGTGGGACTCCCTTCAGTGTGTCGCCGGCCTTTTGACCTTTACAACGCCCAAAAGAACATAACAACAGAATTCGTGCCGGTTGTCAGGCTTCGGCGCTGAACAACAAGCTGTTTGCATCATTCAAACTGTTGGCCAGTTTCAGGACTTCTTCGTTCGGGATCTGGCGAATCACTTCACCGGAACCACTGGCAATCACTTTGACCACTACTTTGCCTGAAGGCTCATCAATAGAGAACTCCAGGTTACGCTTGACCGACTGGACGAATTTCTCGATTTCCTGAACGGCCTTTTTGAGTTTTTCCTGCTCGGCCGCAGCGTCTTTAGGCGCTTGCTTGACCGGCGTCACGGGAGCAACGTCGGCTTGAGGCTTCTCCACGGGCTTGTCGGCCACTGTAGGTGCCGGCTTCGCCGCTGGATAAGACAAGTTCAGCTTCACGCTCATATCCATGTCCATCACCTCTTGAACGGAAAAAGCGAGAGAGCACGCAAGCGCACTCCCCCGCTAAAACTCATCCGGCTATTACTGAAGCAGCTTCAGTACAGCGGATGGCAGTTGGTTGGCCTGGGCCAGAACCGAAGTGGAAGCCTGTTGCAGAGTCTGCTGCTTGGTCAGCTGGGCAGTTTCAGCAGCGAAGTCGGTGTCTTGTACTCGACCCAGTGCAGCACTGGCGTTTTCGTTGATGTTCTGCAGGTTGGAGATGGTGCTGGCGAAACGGTTTTGAGCAGCACCGAGGTCAGCACGAGCACTGTTGATGGTGTCGATCGCGCTGGTGATTGCGTCCATTGCGGCCGAGAAGTTGGTTTCAGCAGTAGCGCTGTCGGAACCAACGATGGTGATTGCCGAGTCAACACCCAGGCTTGCAGCGTCGAAGCTGGCGCTCAAGGTCAGGGAGATCTGGTTGTCAGAACCGGTGTTCGAACCGACCTGGAAGGTCATGGTGCTAGCAGTACCGTCGAGCAGATTCTTGCCGTTCAGGTTGGTGCTGTTGGCGATACGGGTCAGTTCATCGCTCATCTGCGAGAACTCTTTGTTCAGAGCGACACGGTCGGTTGCACTGTTGCTGTCGTTACGGGACTGGATGGCCAGTTCGCGCATACGCTGCAGAATGTTGGTCTGCTCTTGCATCGCGCCTTCAGCGGTCTGCGCCATGGAGATACCGTCGTTGGCGTTTTTGATCGCCATGGTCTGACCGCGGATTTGCGAGGTCATACGGGTAGCGATCTGCAGGCCGGCGGCGTCGTCTTTGGCGCTGTTGATTTTCAGGCCGGAAGACAGGCGAGTCATCGAAGTGGACAGAGCGTCGGAAGCGCGGTTCAAGTTCTTCTGAACGTTCAGCGAAGTTGTGTTGGTGTTTACTGTTAAAGCCATGACGAATTCCTCGTTGGTTGGGTACTGCGGCTTCCGGCCCTTGGCAACCGCCGGGGGTGTGGCCTAGAGAACCTTCGTAATAGTTATCGTCGGGTTGGGAACTTGCTTGAGGGCTTTTTTCAAAAAATTTACTAGCAGACTGCCACCCCTTGAGAAACAAGGGCTTAGCGGCAAAAAAAGCTAGGAAAATGGCGTCAATAAATCGCAGGGCAGCGTCACGGGCAAAAAAAAAGCGCTTCAGGTCAACCTGAAGCGCTATTGGGATGAACAGGATTCGATCAATCGCGATAAAGAATCGCCGATCCCCACGACAGGCCCACACCGAAACCGCTGATCGCGACGCGCTTCCAGTCGGCATCCAGGACGTGCTTCTCCAGCAGCAGCGGAATGCTCGACGACACGGTATTGCCGGTCTCGACCATGTCCTTGATGAATTTCTCAGGCTCGCCCTCGAAACGCCGTGCCACGGCATCGACGATCGCCGCGCTGCCCTGGTGAATGCAGAACGCGTCGATGTCGCTGGCTTGCAGCGACGACTCGTCCAACAGCTCATGCAAATGAGCGGGCACTTTCAACAAAGCAAAGTTGAAGACCTGGCGACCGTTCATGAAAAACACACCGTCGCTGACCTTCAGGTGCGGCGCACCGGAACCGTCGGTGCCGAACTTGGATTTGCCCAATTGCCAGTTGGCGCCCTCGGCCATCCACGTGGCCGTGGCGGCATCGCCGAACAGCATGGTGGTGTTGCGGTCTTCCGGGTCGACGATTTTCGAGTACGGATCGGCGGTGACCAGCAACCCATTCTTCAGCCCTGCGGCCTCCATGAAGCCCTTCAAGGCATAGATGCCGTAGACGTAGCCCGAGCAGCCCAGCGAGATATCGAACGCCGCCACGTGGGTCGGCAGCCCGAGCTTGTCCTGCACGATGGCAGCCGTGTGCGGCAGGCCTTCCTCATCACCGTTCTGGGTGACGACGATCAGCGCGTCGATGGATTCGCGCGAAAGCTGCGGGTTGTTGGCAAACAATGCGTTGACTGCTTGGACACACAGGTCCGAAGTTTCCTGGTCTGCGTCTTTGCGAGGCAGGAACGCCGAACCGATCTTGCCAAGGATGAACTCTTCATCCTTCTCGAATTTGGCACCCTGAGCGTAGTTATCCACACCAGCGGTCGGCACATAACTCGCTATGCTTTTTATGCCAATCATCATGGCTTCCCGATCATAAACTGCGACTAGGTTCACCCCCAAAAGCTCAGGGGCGCTTCAAAATGGTTGATTTCCAAGGGCAGAAGCCGTGCCAGGCGTACGCACGGGCCTCCACTCCGGGGAATACAATACAGTGAAGATGCACTTTATGACCTATGCGTCACGCCGTTTTGTCCTGAAGAGGCATTTTTTCATGACAAGCGAAGCGGCGACATTCGCTGCAACGGGTGCAGGCACCGGCCCGGAATCTTGAGAAAAGTGGAGGATTTCGGCGAGAGCGCCGACAGGTTCAACCTGTCGGCGCCAAGAGGACGCCTCGCAAGAGGCGTGTTATGCGGCGGTCAGTTCAGCAAGTCGGTCCAAGGTACGTTGCGCACCGGCCCCAAGGCGAAACCCGCGCCTTGCAGCGCCAGGTTGCCATTGTAGAAGCGATCCTGGGCGAACGCCCCGGACCACTTCTCACGCAGCGCCGCAAGCGCCTGCGGCGTACTTGCCAGCACGCCGGGCTGGATCAACTGCACATGGGGCGTCCATACGGTCAGATAACCGGCCTGGCCAACCCTGAGGCAGAGGTCGACGTCACCCAGGGCATCATCGAACAATCCTGTGTCAATGCCATCAGCCGCTTCGAACAACTGCTTGGAAATCATCAGGCAGCCAAAAGATACTGCCGAACAATTCTGCTCGACCACCAACCTGTTCATATAGCCCCGGGCGGTCTTCGACTCGCCAACGAAGGCCGAGCCGACGCTGTCATTCAAGCCCAGGATCAGACCGGCCTGGGTGATTCGTCCATCGCGTTCGACGAGCTTGGCACCGACAACGCCGACTTCCGGCCGCAAGGCTTGATTGAGCAGTGATTCGATCCAGTTGACGTTGACCACCTCGCTGTCGGCCGCGAGCGCCACCAGGTAATCGCCCTTGGCTTCCTGACTCGCAGCGTTGATCAGAGACCCCGTTGCGACGCCCGCATCAATATCCAGCAACCGGACGCGACTGGCCTGGTGCCCCTGGCCGTCAAGCCAAGTGCGCAGTACGGGATGGTTTGCCGCCATGGTGGGCACCAGCACTTCGTAGCGCTGGTACCGGGTGCGTTGCAGTACGCTGAGCAAGCCACGTTGCAACACCGTCAGATCATCGACGCCGTGGACAATGATCGACACCATGGGGCGCTCGGCAAAGCGATAATCGATTTTATGGGTCCCCGGCACGACTGCGCTCACGTCGGCTTGATAACCACGAACCGCCAGATGACGCAGCAATGTCTTGCGCTCATCAGCGTTGTCTTCCACCACGGGCGCCTGGCAGATCAGCAGAGGTTCATCCAGATGAGCAAGCCCCTCCAGGCCGTCCTGCTCGATCAGGCGCAACAGCAGGTCGAACTCCATCGCGTTCTTGAACTCGCGCGAATAACCGCCGAGCTTTACCAACGTCTCACGACGTATCAACCAATGACGACCCATCATTGCCGGGTTGCTTTGCAGCAAGTCAAGGTTGAATCCTGGTCGGAAGACATCGGCCAGCGTACCGTCAGGCTGACGCTGGAACTCGTCCATAGCCACGGCCTGGCATGGCGCGTCCAGCAGCTCGACACCCGCGCGGAACAGGCCACCCGGCGTCAATTCATCGCCGGCCTCGGCCATGACCATCCAGTCACAATCGCTCTGGCTGACGACCTGGTTAATCTTATCGACGTAGTTGCTTTCGTTGACTTTGACGAAATGCAGCACGCTCTGCGGCGTCGTCTCGGCCGGCAGGTCGCCGGTCGTGAACACCACA
Organism: Pseudomonas agronomica; assembly: GCF_025917275.1. Classification (GTDB taxonomy): domain Bacteria; phylum Pseudomonadota; class Gammaproteobacteria; order Pseudomonadales; family Pseudomonadaceae; genus Aquipseudomonas; species Aquipseudomonas agronomica. The sequence continues at coordinate 11,003 of NZ_JAOSHO010000012.1, forward strand.
ATCTTGAACGCCCGGCAGTAGCCATTGATGATGCTGTCGAAGGTGGCCTGCATCTTGAAGATATCGGCTTCCAGGTCGAGGATCAAAATGCCGAACGTAGGTCCACCCTTGCGAGCCGCCAGGTATTTTGACACTTGTTGGGCTTCACGCGCGCTCGGCTCACGCGCCTCGAGCCAGCGCAGCAATCGGCCGGAACGTGTGTCGTCGAACAACCGCGCGGTATTTTCGAACGCTGCCGCCTTGAGCCGTTGGTCCCAGGCCTGGAGCATCTGCACGTAGCGCGTGTCACCCTTGGCCTGCATGAGCCCCAGCAGTTGCTTCACCAGGTCCTGGTTGAACGCATAGCTCAGGAATGCCCTCGCCAACTGTTCATCAAGCGGCTCGGCGCTGGTGTTGCGCTGGGGGCGGGAAAGCTCCTTTTGCTTGAGCATGGCCGCTTCCAGCTCCTTCAACTGCACCTGCCCGCTCGGCGCGGCATGAAGCAGGAATTCCAGTGTGGCGAGCACGTCGAAAAAAGCCTGGTTATAAAAGGGCAACTCAACGTACTGCGTGGGTTCGAAACGACGAACCGGCTCAGCACGCCGGGAATCCCAGGTCGACTCGAACAGTTTTCCCGACGGAGGCACCGAACGCTCAGCGAGCTTCTTGACGATGCCCCGGGCATGTTCTCGCACCGAAGCACCCGCGCCGAAGGCGGCGGCCAGCGTTATGGCCAAACGCTCCTGCTCGGCAACCGCTCGCATGTCCTGGGTACCCGGCGTCATGGCGACCTGGCTTTGCGGCTTCCTCACGCGACTGCGTTCATGGACGCCATAGGGAATGTCCAGCAAGCGGACCTTCGCATCCGCCACCACCCCATAGGAATGGCCGGCCTCCTGTAACTGCGAGTCAAAACCGGCGGGCAACGACGCGTAGCTGCGTCGCAGGGTTTCGGTGCGCGTAAGGGCATTTACCAGTGCGGGGCAATCTTCGGCAAATGCGCTCAGCCGGGCTTCAGCCGAGGGGCCGGAGTAATCTTCGCAGCCCTTGCGGTCGAGCAAGTAATAGTCGACACGGTCGGCATGGGCCTCGAACGCCACGCTGTAGCCTTGGCAGGCCCCGTACTCGCCGTGCGCTTCCAGGAAATCCATCGCCTGTTCAAGTGCCAGGGGCAGCAGGAAACTCTCGGCATCGGCGACAGCCAGGTAAGGCGTGACGACGTGCTCGACAGCCTGGCGAACCTTGTCACCAAAGCCACTCGCCGTGGGCGCGTGTAGGTATTGCACGTCCGAGAATGCTGCCGTGATCCCAGTGTCGACCCGGCTCGATGAGTCGACGACCAGCAAGGTGAATGAACTCTCACTGTAATAACGCAACGCCCGCCGCAAGGCAGTCGACTGGTCGTGAGCGAGCAGCACCAGGGTAAACCGTTCATTCAACAGTGCAGTCGATCCTGTTGGGACATTGCTTTGCATATTCATTCCTTAACGGGTAGGTGGCCGCATCAGCGACACCGGGAATTCGAGATTGAACCTGGTCAATCCGGCAACCAACCATTGGCCCAGTACTGCAGGTTATCGCCGCGCAAGACGAAGTCGCGCAACACCACTTCACGTAATTCATCGCCCATCCGGTAACTGGCAATCGGATCCGCCAGGTGCATACGGATCGCTTCCAGCCATTCTTCGGTGCTGTTGCTGAGGACCCGGGTGCAAGGCAAGTGCCCTCGGTAAGCCTCGGTATCCGAACAAATGACCGGATAGCCGCACGCACCGTACTCCAGCAGTCGGAGGTTGCTTTTGCAGTCGTTGAAAATATGAAATTCCAAGGGTGCCAAGGCCAGATCCAGGTTCAGGCTGGCAAGCTTCGCCGGATAGGCCGCCAGGCTCACGCCAGGATGGAACTCATGGATAAAGGGCTTGAGCATATCCGGGCACATGCCAAAGAAAACCCACTCCACCTCGTCAGCCAGTTCCCGGACGACATCGGCGATAAGCTCCAGGTCACCACGGTGGCTGGTGCCGCCTCCCCAACCGATACGCGGCTTGCCGGAGGTTGCACGCTGGCTGCGGAGCTGATGCCACAGGCCGGCCGCCAGCATGTTCGGCACCACGCGGATGTCGTGGTGCATGCTGGACAAGGCGTCCGCCAGCGGATGGGTGGACACCACGACCCGATCGCACTGGGCGATCCCTTGGCGCAGCAAGTCCTCGAGGTTGTCCGGCATATTGCGACGGTGTTCGTTTTTTTCGGGGACCCTGGCGATGTAGTCATCCAATTCATAGATGCGCATGGCATTGGAGTAAGTCTTGACCTGGGCAATGTCCTTGAATTTACCGACGTTATAGCGCCCTTGCAGGATAATCACATCGGGTGACTGGCGCTCGATGTCGATGATCGAGGGCGTATCGTAGGCCACACGCCCGACGATTCGACCCGCCGCTTCCAGTTCGAACAACGGCTGGCTGACTCGGTAATGCCCCACTGCCGAGGTATTGACCGCCATTCCCAGGATCGACGGCACGTTGCGGGTGATCAACGGATTCCAGCCGGTACGTGGCCCAGGCTCAAGACTGAAGCTTTTCCCAGTCAGGGTCAGGTTACGGTTGTAGGCAGGATCGTTGGCGACCCGGGGCAACCAGCGCTGATAGAACGCCTCTTGTTCATGCTCCAGGCGCGCCTTCCACGACGGATCACGACTGGCTTCCAAGCCGGGCGCCAGCACCACATCACTGTGAGGTGTCGTAACAATCAAGTAACCGTTTTTTCCGACTTGCTGGCAGAGTTCCAGAGAATTGATGCGCTGCGTTGTGATCGACTCATCGAACCCGCCGACCTCCTCCAGAACCTGCTTGCGCACCAACAGACAATGGTCGCCAACGGCACTCCAGTTCTGCACCGTCTGCAAGCGTTGCATATAGCCGCCAGACGTCACCGATTCGTTGACGAACGCCCTGCCCGCCAACCCGTCCAGCCCCATGATCATCCCGGAGTCGATGACCCGGCCCTGCAGGTTGAGTGTGCGGGGCCCGACGATACCGACCTCAGGACGCTGCCCATGATTGAGCAGTTCGTCCAGCCAGGCGGCCTCCAGCACGATGCAATTGGGACTGAGCAGCAACAGGTATTCGCCACGGGCCTGCTGTGCGGCGAAATTGCGGATCACGGCTTCGCTGGCGCTTCCCGGATGGAAGAATATTCGCAACTTCTCACTGCTCAGCTCGGCCATGGCCCGCAGCCAATGCTGCAACTCGGTGCTTTCACTGGCGTTGTCGACGATGATGATCTCGTAGTTCGGATAAGCCGTCGTACTGAGCAGGCTGTCGACGCAACGCTCCAGGGCGCTCAGATCATCCTTGACGCTGATAATAATCGACACCAGTGGCCGCTCGGTGAACAGGTATTCGATACGCGGTATCAACGCCAGGAGCGGCCCGGGGTGAAGCCGGTGCGGCACGCCGATGCGCTGCAGATGAACACTGATCAGCCGGGCGTTCTGCTCGATGACTTCCGGCAGCGACAGCCATTGGGCGAACGAAAACGCCGACTCGACCTGGACCTCCGGAACATGTCCAATCGCCTGCGGTCCATCCGTTTCAACCAATCGCCAGATCAAGTCGTGGGGCGCCAATTCCCCCAGGCTCGAATCAAATCCACCCGAGACCAGGAGTCGAGCGCGCTCGAAAGCCAGTGTTCGGCCGACGTAGGGATAACCGCGCATCAAATCGAGATTGAAGTCGGGCTTGAAGATCGGCTCCGCCGATTTTTCGTCCACCAGCGCGCCTTCATCGCTATAGATACAGGCCGCACCCGGCGAGCTGACAATCCGATCGGCCATGACCAGGAGCGCTGACTCCGTCAAGCGATCGCCGGCACGCAGCAGATAGAACCAGTCGGCCCCGTCCAGTTGCGGCAACAGCCCATTGAGCTGCTGAACCCAGTCCGCCTGCAGGCCAAGACGCAGGACATGGTTGTCCATCACCTGGCGACCGTTGGACAACAGCAGCACCGATTCGCAGGCATAAGCCTGGTCAGCGATGCTCTGCAGGGTGATACCCAACGCATGAGGATCGTCCTGCTCGTCAATGATGACGGGGACGATCGTCGGACGATAAGCCCAGCGCGCGATCTGCCGGGACAAGACTTGCTTGCGCAATGGGCTGAAACGCCGACATGCCAACCACTGCACATAGAGATCCGCGTAGCTCTCGATGTCAGTGCCGACTTGCGAGCCGATGACGCCCTGCCGAGTCGCGATGATCGAGTAGACGTTGATTTCTTCCCATTCGGACGTCCCCTGGTCCTGGCTTCGATCCAGCGCCTGGTAACGCACCCAGCCACTGGCTGGCGCCGGCTCGCCGCTGCGCTGGGTGAGCATTTCCTTGAGCCAGTTCAATTCGACCGTGGCCGCCTCAAGCATCTTGTGCTGACGCGCAAGGCGCTCCGGATGCAACCGTTGGCCACTTCCCTCGGCGTATAACTGGACCAGGTGACCCCGGCGCAGCAGACAGATGAACAAGGCAAAATCCAGGACCGCCTCGAAGCCTTCACCGGGCCGCGCCAACGCTGGCAGCAAGGCCTCGACATCGGTGCGACGCATCATTGCGCCACTTAAACCGCCCAGGATATTACGGGTGGTCTTTTCAAAATATGCCAGCATGTCGCTGCCGTTGAACAGCGCATCGAACTGGGTGATGCCAGTGTTCTCGACGCGAATCGGCAAGGCGTAATTGTCTGCATCGATCAAATGATGCTTGTTGATCACCAGCGATACCTGTTCATGCTCCTGCAGGATGACGGCCTGTTGACGGACGCAGAACGCCAGCAGTTGATCGTCATCGCACAGAAACTTGATGTACTCACCCCGGGATTCCTCGAGGCAGCGCAACAGGTTCTGCTGGAACCCCAGCCGCTCAGGGTTGTGCAGGTAGCGCACCGCAACATTGGAGCTTGCGCGAAGCTCCCGGACAATCAGCTCGATTTCATCGGTGCGGCAATCGTCGCAGATGACGATTTCAAGGTTCTCGTAAGTCTGCTCGAGCGCGCTTTGCAAGGCGAGGCGGAAAAAGCGTGAGTGGTACGCGGGGATGGCAATGCTGACAAGAGGAGCTGATTTCACACGCTTGGCTCTCAACCGGTGGGCGCCAACTCAGGCGAGAGCAGGACGTCCTGAATCATATTAAGGAACGGGCCAAGGGACCGCGCTTGGCGTCACGGTCCCCGCCCTGGATCAGATTTTGTTGAACAAGCCCAGTTGAGCGATTTTGCTGAACGCCAACTGCGACGCTTGGAGCATAGTCTGCTGCAAGGTCAGGCGCGTCATCACTTCCGCCGGGTCAGAATCACGAATCGCCGACTGGGTCTGCGAGTTAGCCAGGACGAAGCTCTGGTTGGTGTCGCTCTGGGTGTCGAGCGACTGGCCACGTCCACCGACCGAACTCAACGCACTGGTCAACTGGTCAGTGCCGCTGGCCAGGTTACCAATACCTGAAGCCAATGCCGCGTTCAGTTTCTGGATAGCGATGTTGTCGCCCGCCGCCGGCGTGTTCAACGCAGTGCGCAACTGGTTCACGGTGTCCAGGATGTTTTGCGTCTCGTGGGTGTTGACCGCGATGCTGAACTGATCGTTGGCGGCCGGCGCCCCGTTGAGTGTGAAACTCACGCCGGATGCGGTAGCGACGTTGCCTGCCAGGGTACCGCTGGATACAGGTTTGCTGTCAGAAGTCAGCGGTGCGGCATACAAGTCGAAGTCCGTGGGACTGGTGAACTTCAGCACCGCCGACCCCGCCGGGAAACTGGCATGGTAAGCCGTCGGATCGGTGATCTGGCTACCCGTGATTTGAGTCACGGTGGCGTTGCCCGGGCTGCGGGCCGGCGTGAAGCTGTCCGGTTTGGCGGCCAGAGTGAACGTATGTCCGGGCAACACCGTGCCAGCCACGTCGCCCGCGTGCAGGTTGACGTTCAGCGTGAGGTCGACGCCGCGAAACTTCACGGTCTGCCCGACTTGGCTGTTAGGGTCGATGGCACCGCCCTTGCTGGCTTCGGCGGTCACATCGTTGCCGGCCGAATCAGTGATTTTCAACTGGGTGCCGCTGGCGAATTCCACCGTGTACGGCTCGCCACTGCGGAACTGGCTGCTGTAGGAAACGCTGGACGACACCTGGCCGTTGGTCAACACCACGCGGCCATCATCCACCGCCGGCGCGGTCATGGTGACCTGGGTTCGGCTGGTGTTGACCGCTTGCTGGAACGCTTCCCAGCCGGTGCTGTTGGTGGCCATGGACATGGTGTCGCCGATCGGCAGGTCCAGGGTGACCTGGTCGCCGTTGTAGCTGTAGGTGCCGTCGTCGTTGCGGGTGAACGGTACGACATCGCCCTTGGAGCCGGCGAAGATGTACTTGCCGTTTTCATCCTTGGTGTTCATCAGGCTCAGCAATTGGTCTTCGATCGAGCCCAGTTCTGAAGCGACTGCCTTGCGGTCTGAGTCGGTGTACGCGGCGTTACCGGCACTCACGGCCAATTCCTTGGCGCGCTGCAGCACGTTGCCGATGCTGGTCATCACCGCTTCGGTGGTGCCGAGGGTGGCCTTGATGGTGGTGACGTTGGCTTCGTACTGGGACAGCATCGAGGCCTGGTTACCCAGTTGCAGCAGACGCGAAGCCCCCACTGGGTCATCAGCGGCGGTGTTCACACGCACCAGGCTGCTGGCTTCTTCGCTGGTCTTGACCACCTTGGCGAAGTTTTTCTGGTAGTTCGCAGCCGTGCTTTCGTAGAACTGAGAAGTAGAAATGCGCATGGGCTACGGCTCCTTAAAGACTGTTGATCAGTGTGCTGAAAATTTGTTGCGCCGCCTTGATGATCTGCGAAGACGCGGTGTAGTACTGCTGGAATTTGACCAGGTTGCCGGTTTCTTCATCCAGGTCCACGCCCGACAGCGAGTCGCGAGCGGTCTTGGCGTTGTCCAGGATCGCGCCGGTGGCGGCGCTGTCGAGCTTGCCTTGGGCGGCCTTGGCGCCGACGCCTTCCACCAGTTTGCCGTAGGCATCGTTCAGGGAGATGCCTTTGCTGGCGGTGTTGGTGTCCACGGTCTTCGCGGTCTGCAAGCCGGCCAATACCGTTCCGTTGCGGTTGTCCAGGCTGCCGGGCTGGCTGAGGCTGATATTGATACCCGCGCCATCGGACGGCGCGCCGGCAATCGACATGTCGAACGTGACGGTGCGCTGCACCGGCGGTACGGACGAGTCCATGATCGCGGCACCGGTGGCATCCTTGAGCGGAACGCTCAGGCTCAGCGTGTTGCTCTGGCCGGGCTGGATCGTGCCGCTGCTGATCAGGCCACCCTTAGCGTCAAGTAATTGATAGGCCTGGCTGCTGCCACCGGCAGAAATCGCCCCGAACACCACCTTGACCGGCATCGAAGTCTTGATGCCGTTCTGGATGATGCTGGTGGTGGCTTCGTCGTAGATGTCCAGCTTGGTGGTCATCGTCGGCTGGCCGCTGGACGGGATGGTCAGCGTGCCACTGTCGCCTGGTGTAAGGGCAGCGCCCAGCGGCGCGGCGATGGCCAGGCGCTTGGAGTCGGTCATCTCGGTCTTGATGCTGCCCGCCGCGTTGCGGGTCGGGGTGATCTTGAATGAATCGCCCGCGGCCGCGGTGCCGCTGGCGAAGGTCAGCGAGAAGCCATCGACCACTGGTGCCGGCGTGGTGGCGGTGTTGAACGCCCCCATCGAGGTGTTATCCGGCAAGCGCTGTACGGTGTAGTCGGTGGCGCTGGTGAAGGTGATCTTGTAGTCGTTGGTGGTCAACTTGCCGGTGTCTTCGATGGACACGTTGAAGTTGCCGGAGCCTGCGCTGTTACCCAGCGAGGCGACGCTGCGCTGGCTCATCTGGGCAGCGCTGTTGATGCTGCTGAACAGGTTGGAACCAAACGCACCGTTCTTGTCGATGCCCGAGGCCTGGATGCTGTTCATCTGGTCGGCGACGACCAGCGCCACGCGGCCCAGCTCGTTCATGGCCGGGTCGAGCACAGTGCTGCGGTAGCGCATCAGGCCGCCGATTTCACCGCCGGTCATGACCTGGGTGATGTCCATGACACTGGAGCCGCTGTTGAGCTGGATGCCAATGCGGCCGGGATCGTTCTTGTCCGGCACCGCTTCGAGTTTGTTGGTGATATTGCCCATCACCAGTGGCTGGCCGGAACCCAGGTAGATGTCCAGGCTGCTGCCGTTCTCGACGACCTGAGTGCCGGTGAAGGTAGACAGTTGGCGAATGGTCTCGCTGCGGGCGTCGAGCAGGTCGTTCGGCGCGCCGCCGGCGTTGGAGACCTCGGCGATTTTCTTGTTCAACTGGGCGACGGTGGTGGCCAGATTGTTGATCTGCTCGACCATGTTCGACAGGTTGCCGTTGATGTTCTGGCTCTGCTCCGTCAACTGGCTGGCAACCGAGTTGAAACGGTTGCTCAAGGCCTGGGCATCGCTGAGCAGCAACTGGCGGGACGCGTCGTCGCCCGGCTTGGCGTTGACGTTCTGTACCGAGGCGAAGAACTTGGTCAGCGCGCCGTTGAGGCCGGTGCCGCTGTCCGACAGCAGGGAATCGAGCGGGGTGATCTGACCTTGGTAGGCCGCCGCATCGCTGTTGAGCGAGGTGGTGGTCTTCAGTTGCGCTTCAAGGTACGAGTTATAGACCCGGCGCACATCCGCCAGGGTCGTGCCGGAGCCGATGAACACGTTGCCGTACTGGTTCGACGCCTTGGTGGTCTGCACGGTCTGCTGACGCGAATACCCAGCGGTATCGACGTTGGCGATGTTGTTACCCGTGGTCACCAGTGCGGTCTGGCTTGCGGACAGACCCGACATCCCGATATTGAGCAAACTCATGGTTCAGACCTTATAAAGTCGTTGTGGCACCGGCCGAGGCGTAGTTTTGGTAACTCGTCATCTGCCGGGCTATGTTCGAAATCTTGCTGGCGTAGTTCGGGTCGGTGGCGTAACCGGCCTTCTGCAACTCGCGTACAAACTGTTCCGGGTTATCGGCAGACTTGAGCACAGCTTGATAGCGATTGTTGCTTTGCAGCAGGTTGACCAAGTCATGGAAGCTGTCGCGATACGAGGCGTAGGAACGGAACTCGGCCGTCTCCTTGACCATCTCGCCATTGCGGAATTCGCTGGTGATCGCCCGCGCCGAATCGCCCGTCCAGTTCTTGCTGGCCTTGATGCCGAACAGGTTGTGGCTGCTGCTGCCATCGGGCTGGCGCATCACCGATTTGCCCCAACCGGTTTCCAGGGCGGCCTGGGCCACCAGGTAGCGTGGGTCGAGGCCGATACGGTCGGCGGCTTCCTTGGCCATTGGCAGCATGGCGTTGACGAATTCGTCGGCATCGCGGAAGGCCTTGCGGGCCGGTGCCAGGGGCGGCTGGGCCACGGCGCGGCCATAGACCTGCATGTCGCCTTTCGGCTCGGCAGCCTTGAGCGCGGCCAGCCAATCGCCGTTGGCGAGTTCGCCGGTGGCCGGCTTCACGGCAGCGACAGCGCGGTCCGGCAAGATGTTCTGCGCCGGGGCGTCGAGATGAGTCGACGCCGAAGGCACCAGGCCGGCGAGCAAGCGATCCGCCAATTTTGGCGGCAAGGCCAGGCGGCGCTGGTTGAGCAATTCCATGTCGTTGCGGTGTTCGCCCTCGCCCGCCCCGTGCGGCGTGCTCACGGCGCGCGAGGCCCAGAGCGGACGCTGGCCATTGCTGCGCGACAAAGGCCCGTCGGGCAGCGTTCCGGCCGCCACAGGCGTGGGCACCGCAGCCTTGGTGGCCTTGTCCAGCGCTTCCTGCTGCTTGGCCGCCGACAGCGTCGCCGCTTCGCCGGGCGCCAACGGTTTGTTCTTGGACATCTGGCGCAGCAACACATCAGCCAGGCCGATACCGCCGCCCTCGCGGGACATGGAAACGGCCAACTGCTGGTCGTACATTTCCTGGTACTGCTTGGCTTCCGGCGTGTTCATCGGATTGTCCTTGCCCAGGGCCTCGGTGGCCGAACGCATGGACTTGAGCATTTCGCCGAGGAACAGCGACTCGAATTCCTGCGCCACCTTGCGCAGGTTGCCGTCGCTGTTCTTGTCGCCAACCTTGAGCTGGTTGAGGCGATTCAAGTCCGAGTAGGACCCCGAATCCCCGCTGACCAAGGCGCCTTTGCGCATATCCACCATGACCGCCTTCCTTAAATCACGATCAGGTCGGCTTGCAACGCGCCGGCCTGCTTCAAGGCTTCAAGGATCGCCATCAGGTCGCCCGGTGCCGCGCCGACCTGGTTCACCGCCCGGACGATTTCATCCAGGGTGGTTCCCGGGCCGAACTTGAACATCGGCTTGGCTTCCTGCTCGGCATTGACCCGCGAACGCGGGACCACGGCGGTCTGGCCGTTGGACAACGGGCCCGGCTGGCTGACGATCGGGTCTTCGGTGATGGTCACGGTCAGGCTGCCGTGGGTCACGGCGGCTGGCGAAACCTTGACGTTCTGGCCGATGACGATGGTGCCGGTGCGCGAGTTGATGATGACTTTCGCCACCGCCTGGCCCGGATCGACTTCGAGGTTTTCCAGGATCGACAAGTAGTCGACACGCTGGCTCGGATCCAGTGGCGCGGTGACGCGAATCGAGCCGCCGTCGATGGCCTGGGCCACGCCTGGGCCGAGCATGTCGTTGATCTTGTCGACGATGCGCTTGGCCGTGGTGAAGTCGGAACGGTTGAGATTCAGCGTCAGGCTATTGCCCTGGTTGAAACCGCTCGGCACCGCACGCTCAACCGATGCACCGCCCGGGATGCGACCCGCCGACGGAACGTTGACGGTGATCTTCGAACCGTCGCGGCCCTCGGCGTCGAAACCGCCCACCACCAGGTTGCCCTGGGCGATGGCGTAGACGTTGCCGTCGATACCCTTGAGCGGGGTCAGCAACAAGGTGCCGCCACGCAGGCTCTTGGAGTTACCGATGGACGAGACGGTGATATCCACTTGCTGGCCGGGCTTGGCGAACGCCGGCAGGTCGGCACTGATCGACACCGCCGCGACGTTCTTCAACTGCACGTTGCCGGAGCCGGCCGGCACCTTGATGCCGAACTGCGACAACATGTTGTTGAAGGTCTGCAGGGTGAACGGGGTCTGGGTGGTCTGGTCGCCGGTACCGTTGAGGCCCACGACCAGGCCGTAGCCGATCAACTGGTTGGAACGCACGCCGGAAATGCTGGCGATGTCCTTCAGGCGCTCGGCTTGAGCGCTGAAGGCTGCCGACATCACCAGGGCTCCGATCAACAGCTGCTTAAGATTCAACTTGACCACCTAGAAAGGGAACTTCGGGCTGAGGAAGAAACGGTCGAACCAACCTGGCTGACTCGCATCGGCAAAGGCACCAGTGCCCGAATAGGTGATGCGCGCATCGGCCACGCGAGTGGACGAAACGGTGTTATCGGTGGCGATGTCATCGGCCCGGACCATGCCGGCGATGCGCACCAGTTCGTCACCGGTGTTGAGCGTCAGCCACTTCTCGCCTCGCACAACGATGATGCCGTTGGGCAGCACATCGGCGACGGTCACGGTGATCGAACCGGTCAGGCTGTTGCTCTGGCCCGACTTGCTGTCGCCCTTGGTGGCGCGGTCGGCACCGTAGCCGGCGTTGAGGCTCAGGTCGTTGCTGCCGATCGGGTTGTTGGTGGTCAAGCCCGAACCGAACAATGACGTCAGGCCGACGCTGGTCTGGCTGGTCTTGTCCATTTGCGAGTTGGCGTTCTTGCTGGCCTGGGTCCGCTCGTTCAGGGTGATGGTGATGATGTCACCGACCCGGAAAGCCTTGCGGTCGCTGTACAGGTTCTGCTCGAAACCGGCCTGGTAGATCGAACCGTTGTTGGCCGCCGCCGGCAACGGTGTGCGCGGCAACACCGGAGCGTAGTACGGGTCATTGGGCCTTGGCGTTGGCGCGACACAGCCCGCCAGTGCGGTGATCCCACTCAATGCCAGAACAGATACGAAGCGATTCATGACCCTACCTCTTGGTGTTGCAGGCGACCCTGGGGCCGCCCTGTCTACGTAATGACGAATGTTGCGACGCGATTACAGGTTCTGCGTGACGAACGAGAGCATCTGGTCGGCGGTGGAGATCACCTTGGAGTTCATCTCGTAGGCGCGCTGGGTGGTGATCATGTTGACCATCTCCTCAACGGTGCTGACGTTGGAGGTTTCCAGGGTGTTCTGCAGCGTGGTGCCGAAGCCGTTCAGGCCAGGCGTGCCGATTTGCGGCGCGCCACTGGCGGCGGTTTCCAGGAACAGGTTGTTGCCCACGGCTTGCAGGCCGGCCGGGTTGATGAAATCGGCGGTCTGCAGGTTGCCGATCACCTGGGAGGCCGGGTTGCCTGCCACGGTGATGGACACGGTACCGTCGCGGCCCACAGTGAAGGTCTGGGCATCGTTCGGGATGATGATGGCCGGCTCCAGGGCGAAACCACTGGCGTTGACGATCTGGCCGTTGGAGTCGAGGTGGAAGGTACCGTCACGGGTATACGACGTGGTGCCGTCCGGCTGCAGGATCTGGAAGAAACCGCGACCGTCGATGGCCATGTCCAGCGGTTGCTCGGTGGTCTGCAGGCTGCCGGCGTTGAAGTTCTTCTGGGTGCCGACGATGCGCACACCGGTACCCACTTGCAGGCCCGATGGCAGTTCGCTGTCCTGGGTCGACTGGGCGCCTGGCTGGCGTTTTACCTGGTACAGCAGGTCCTGGAACTCGGCGCGATCACGTTTGAAACCCGTGGTCGAAACGTTCGCCAGGTTGTTGGAAATGGTGGTCAGGTTGGTGTCCTGGGCGGACAGACCTGTTTTGGCAACCCATAGAGCCGGAAGCATTCGATTCTCCTCGTACGCCTGTTTTTCGGCGCAGCGCTGTAATTAATGATTAGATCTGCAAGACCCGAGCCATGGCCTCATCGCCTTCTTTGGCGGTGTTCATCATCTTGACGTGGAGCTCGAATTGCTTGGCCAGGGCCAGCACCGAAGTCATCTCATCCACGGCGTTGACGTTGCTCGCTTCCTGGAACCCAGACACCAACTGCACGTTGGCATCGATGGGCGCCGGCTGGCCGTCCTTGGTGCGGATCGAACCGTCCAGGCCCTTGGTCATATTCTTCAGGTCAGGATTGACCAGCTTGATGCGGTCCACTTCAGCCATCACCCGCGGGCCTTCGCCCATGGCGCGGATGCTGATGGTGCCGTCCTGGCCGATTTCGATTTTCTGCTCCGGTGGCACGGCGATCGGACCGCCATTGCCCATCACCGGCATGCCGTTGCCGGCCCGCAGCACGCCCAGGGCGTCAACGTTCAGGCTGCCGGTGCGCACGTAGCTTTCACCGCCGTCAGGGTTCTGCACGGCCATCCAGCCCGGCCCGCTGACTGCCACGTCCAGGTCGCGACCGGTTTCAACCAGTGCTCCCGGGGTGAAGTCAGTGGCAGGCCGCTCGGACATGGCAAACGCCCGCGCCGGAAAGCTGTCGCCGAACACCGGCATCGAACGTGCCTGCTCCAGGTCTTTCTGAAAACCATTGGTGGAGATGTTCGCCAGGTTGTTGGCATGGGCCCGTTGCGCCAGTGCGTTCTGGCTGGCGCCGGTCATTGCCACATAAAGGTACTTGTCCACTGTCGTTCCTCTGCATGCCGGACGTTTGCCGCCCACTGCTGTGTTGCACAGCCTTAAGCAAATTGCAGACCAACTTTTTTCTGGCGGGCCAAGCCCCGGAAAATAAAGGGTCCCGGGGCGGCGCAGGGTGTGGATGCGTTATGTCGAAGTCGAAAAACCGGCGGAGTTATGCCGCTAGGTGGCAAGCGCCGCCAACGCATCGCCGAGCACATCGACCACCCGGTCTTGCTGTTCGTTCGTCAAACCGAGCCATAGCGGCAATCGCAACAGACGCTCGGAATAGCCGTCGGTTATTTCCATCGAGCCATGCACACGCCCATACCGCACTCCGCCGGGCGACGAATGCAGCGGTACGTAGTGGAACACCGCGTAGATGGCGTGGCTCTTGAGTTTATCAAGAACAACTTGGCGCTCGATACCAGGGGCCAGCAGCACGTAGTACATGTGCGCGTTGTGCTGGCAATTTTCAGGCACTATCGGACGACGCAACAATCCTTGCAGCTCAAGCTCTGCCAAAGCGCCATGGTAGTGTTCCCAGATCGCCAAGCGGCGGTTGGTGATGGACTGAGCCTCTTCCAACTGGGCCCAGAGGAAGGCCGCCGTCATCTCTCCGGGCAGGAACGAGGAACCCACCTCTTGCCAGGTGTATTTATCTACCTCACCCCTGAAGAATCGACTGCGATCGGTACCTTTTTCGCGGATGATCTCAGCGCGCAATCCCATTGCAGGATTATTGGCCAGCAAAGCCCCGCCCTCCCCCGAAATGACATTCTTGGTTTCGTGGAAACTGAACGCCCCAAGGTCGCCGAGGCTGCCCAACGCCCGCCCCTTGTAAGTCGACATCACGCCTTGCGCAGCGTCTTCCACCACCGCCAGCCCATGCTTGTGCGCAATCGCCAGGATCGTGTCCATCTCGCAGGCCACGCCGGCATAGTGGACGGGCACTATAGCTTTGGTCCGCGACGTAATCGCCGCCTCGATCAGGCGCTCGTCCAGGTTCAGGGTATCGGGACGTATATCGACGAAAACCGGCACAGCGCCACGCAGCACAAAAGCGTTGGCCGTGGAGACGAAGGTAAACGAAGGCAGGATGACTTCGTCGCCAGGCTGGATGTCCAGCAGCAACGCCGCCATTTCCAGCGCTGCGGTACATGAATGGGTAAGCAACGCCTTGTTGCAGCCTGTGTGCGACTCCAGCCAGCGATGGCATTGCTTGGTGAACGGACCATCACCGGCGAGCATGTTGCCGAACTTGGCCTGGGCAATGTAGTCCAGCTCCTTGCCGGTCATGAACGGGCGGTTGAAGAGGATCGTTTCTTTGCTCATTGCGAACTTCCCTGGGCGGGCATGGTAGTGAGTAGCACACAGCAAAAAACCTCAAACCGCACTGATCCGCCCACCGATCTGGCTGCCAATATCAAGGTTTTCATAGAAGTAGGGGGTAAAGCCGGCACTCTTCATGGCGAGCTGGGTTTCACCGATATCGTATTCAACCCGGTGCAGGTTGAACGCTTCGCCATCCCAAGTGGCGAAAGCTGCCCGGGGATCACCATCACGTGGTTGGCCAACTGAACCGGGATTGCAGTACGCCTTGCCCTCGCCGCTCCAAAGGTACTGGACGTGGGTATGACCCGATGCGAAATATTGGCCGGGCAACGGTGCAAAGTACGCCTGTGAGGGGCGCAGGTACTCGTCCAGCGGATCGTTCCAGCCACCATGGACGACGCTCAGTCCATCCTCTGTGGAGCGCTCCGGGAGCGATCCCAGCCAAGCCAGGTTCTGCGAAGTGACGACCCGCTGTTGATAGTCAAGGCAGGCATTGGCGCTATTGGAACGAGGGCATCGCTCATTCCTGGCCAGGTACCAGTCATGATTGCCCATCACCGAGAATATGTTTCGCTCGCGCAGGGCTTCGCAACACTCATTGACTTGACTGTAGTAACCGGCGGTATCGCCCAGGCAGATGATCCGCGACACCCCGAGCGCATCAAGCTTGGCAAGCACTGTTCGAAGGGCGCTGTAGTTGCCATGTACGTCAGAAATGATCCCGATCATAGACAATGAAATCCTCTATATAACGAACAGCGAAACCACTGCGAATGGTTGGCTGGGCCAGTGTCTTGCCGTCGAGGTAATAATCCAGGCACATCGCGGCCTCGTTGTAGCCAAACGCGCGACGTATCGAACTGGTCGAGGAAATACGCGGATTGATCTCGAGCAGGCTCCATGAGCCGTCCTTGCCACGACGGAACTGCAAGTTGGTCGGCCCTACCGGCTTGAAGGCACGGCACAGCCTGGCGACCACGTCGCACAGCGAATCGTCCTGGTACACCCAAGCCTTGGCGGTGGACCCATCGGAAGCCAGCTTGCGCTGGAAGGCAATCATTGGACCGGTATCGCCTCGACCGTCGCCAAACGCCGCCACCGTAAACTCATCGGCCGCGCTGCCAATAATCGGCTGGGCCATGAGGTACTCACCGAGCAGCGCGGCGTGGGGGATGAAATCGCCCTCCTCGCGAACCCAGACCAGCCCTTTGGAGGCATAGCTCCGGCGTGGCTTGAGCAGGAACGGCAGGCCCAAGGCCGCCTTGAGCGAGTGAAAATCTCCCGACAGCAGGCTGGGAATGCGACTGGCATCGCCCAGCGCCACCAATGCCTGGTCCATTGCCCACTTGTCCCTGGAAAGCTCGATCAGGTTCTGATTGTTGAGCACGACCTGACAATCAGACTCCGCCAATAATGCGCGGTGGTCTGACAGCCAGTGAAGATCCTGTTCGATCCCGGGAATGAGCAAATCGACGTGGTACCGCGCCAGCGTATCGCCCAGCCATTGGCCGTACCCCGGGTCGGCGGTCAACGGAGCTTGCGCGAACACATCGCTCCAGCCGCGACCGACCGCATCATCATAGATATCGGTGCCAACCAGGCGAACGGACGGGTCCGCCGCACGCAACGACTTGAGCAGGCCATAACCCATGATGGCGCCTACGCCAGTCACCATGACGGTCTTCATGACAAGCTCTCCCGGTGCGCCCTCATCAATTCGAAGCCCCGGCGAACGTCTATTCGCGGGATAAAACCAATTCGCTCATACAGCTCATGCGCTAGGTCGAAAGGAGGCAGATCAGGAATGTCGCTTTTCTCCGGCAGGAAGCGCACAGCCGACGGTTGGCCAAACGCCTCGAAGGCGGCCTGGGCGATTTCCGAAAGACGGGGGGATTCGGGGTGGCCGCAGTTGTACAACCCAGCAATGCCCTTCTCCGCCAGCCGCGCGCAGACCTCGGTAAGATCACTCAAATGCAGGTAATTGCGCCTGGCGTCATTGCGACCATACAACTCGACGGTTTGCCCCGCCTGCGCCTTGTCCGCGATGGCGTACAACAACGGTTGATGAGGCCGGCATTGCTCGCCGCTGTCGTAGACCTGGCTGATGCGCAGCACCGTCAACGTCAGGCCGCGCTCCTGGCAATACAGGCTCGCCACTTCCTCGGCATGACGCTTGGACAGCGAATAGATGCCGAAGTAGGGATCCGTCGGCCGGTCGCAGGCCGAACGCGACGACAGGAGAATGAAATGACGCGCCCCGCACTGTTCAGCCAAGCGGCAGGCCGCCAACGTACCGACGCTGTTGACCTGTTCGGCGCGCACCAGGTCGTCCGGCTGGCGACCGCCGAAATCGGCAGCGACCAGCACGACGACGTCGAAGCGCTCGTCGCAAGCGCAAGGCTCATGGCGGCTCAAGTCAAAGGCAATATCGGCATCCCGGCGCCCCGCCAACTTGACTTCGCCAAGGCGCGACAACGCAAGGGCGACCGCACCGCCGATGACGGATGTACTGCCAATTACGAGGCTTTTCATGACGGGGCGACTGTTGCTTCAAACATCAGCGCACAACTGAGCTCCGGATAATCGATGCCCACAGTGCACATGGCCTGGACGATGTCCGCCCCCAGGTTCAACGCTTTCAGTTGTCCGGTGGTGAAGGGCTTGAGGAACACACCTTCCTTGCGCACGACCTGGAGCCCGGCGGCTTCCAGTTCAGCGGTCAGGGTCTGTAGCGAGTAGCTGCGCACATGGCCCAGTTCCAGATCGCCACTGCCCAGCGCCATCATGTCGCCCAACAGTCCAGCCGCGTGACCGAACCGTCGATGCAGCGACTCGCCATTGGGAACCAGCACGAAGCAGCGGCCACCCGGCGCAAGAAAATGCTTGAACCGTTGCAGCACGACCTGTGGATCCTCGACATGCTCCAGCACAAACCCCATCACGATGAGGTCGAAACGCTTGTCGGTGTCGAACGTCTCGAAGTAGCTCTCGACGACTTCGGCCGCATTGTCCGGGTACTGGGCCTTGAACTGGGAGATCACCGAGGCGGAGCCATCAATGACCACGTGTTCGCGGAAAAACTGCGAAAAGCGATGGGTGCTGAAGCCATGGCCAACGCCAAGCTCCAGCAAGCTTTGCGCCTGGGTGCAGAGCGCCATGATGCGCTGGGGATACCAATTGAGAATGATGTTGTTGTCATACGCGTAGCCAAAGCTGTCGCTGTAGGCGGCGATGAACGTATCCAGATCGTTGCTCATGTCACATGCACTCCGCTGCGCGGCAAAAGTAATAGTCAGTACGGATCAATCAGGCAGCCAGGCTTGTCGCCAGGCCTCCAGGCGCTCGCCTTCGAGCAGCCATTGTGTCCGCACGGTCGATTGCAAGGCGTCCCCCAGCGTCGCAGAGGCTTCACGGTCTTCCAGATGCAAGCGAATCGCCCTGACCCAGTCTTGCGCCTGGTTATCGACTCGCGTCAGCGGCAAGACCTCGCCCCCGACGAAACCGGGCACCCGGCTGCAAATGACCGGATGTCCGCATGCGGCATGCTGCAAGACACGCAAGTCACCTGAACAGGCGTTGCCGAGGGAGTGCGCCATGGGCACAAGCGCGAGGTCCAGGTTCAACGCGGCCAGGGCCGTTGCCAATTGCTGCTGGGGGACATTGGGGTGCTGCTCTTTCAGGAAAGGCTGCAACGCCGCGGGGCAGTCACCCAGCACCACCCAATCCACTTCGCCGGCGAACGCAGGCACCACATCGGCCAGCAATTGGGTATCCTTGCCGCCCAGCCAGCCCAGGCGCGGCTTGGCCCCCACGCGTCGCTTGCCTTGCACACGCCCCCACGCGGCCGGCAGCAGGGCTTCCAGCACGCGAATGTCGTCGTGCTGGCCTTGCAGCAGTTCGGCCAGCGCAGGCGTGGGGACCAGTACCCGATCGACCTGCAGCATCCCGAACCGCAGGCGCTCCAGCAGTTCCTCGGCGGAGCAATCAACCTTCAAGTCCATTTCCGGCAAATACCCGTCCAGATCGTAGACCGTGAACGCCTTGGAGAACGCCCTCAGGCGGCTCAGGGCCAGTAGCCCGGCGTCATCCAGAGGACGCTGCAACACCACGGTAGTCGGCGCCAGGCGCTCTATTTCTACCGGCGACAACAGACTCGAAACCGCCACGCCTTCGACCTGCCCCGCTTCAAGCAAGGTACTGAACGGTTGAACCAGTCGAGAATAGGCCGCTACCTGCTGATCGGTGACGCAAACCAGCATCCTCGGTACGCTGCCTTGCAACGGATACCAGCACAGGTCCGAATTTTCCCGGGAGAAACCTTCGCCGGCGCGCAATGAAAAATTAGCGTTGTAGGCAGGGTCGTGGGCCAACTGCGGCAACCAGCGCGCCAGCATGGCGTCCTCCTGCTCGCTACTGGCGCGCAGATTTGACACAGCGTCCATCAAAATACGTGCGTAGGGCGTCCAGACGTTCAGATAACCTGCCCGCTGCAACTTCAGGCACAAATCAACGTGTGTCCAGGGCGCCAGCAATGGATCGATGTCGAAGCCGCCGGCCTCAAGGAACAGCGCTCGACGCAACATCAGGCATTCGCCGCCCACCGCGGAACAGTTCTGCTCAAGCCCAAGCCGCCCCATGTCACTCGCAGCCTCAGCTGACAACCCCCCGAAAGCCCCGCCGACAATGCCCCCAAGTCCCAATACGAGTCCGGCCTGGCGCACACGCCCCTGGCTATCCTGCAACTTGCCGCCCACCGCCCCGATTTCCGGGCGCTGGGCATGATTAAGCAATGCTTGCAGCCACCCCGCCTCAAGCACAACGCTTTGCGCATCGAGCCAAAGCAGGTATTCACCCCGCGCGTCTTGCGCCGCCGCGTTGCACATGGCCGCACGAGACTGTCCCGGCATGAAACGCAATGCCTGGAACCGGCCTTCGCCCATCGACTCGACCAAGCCCAGCCACTCGAGTAATGCGGGGTCATCGGCGCCCGGCTCGATCAGCAAGACTTCAAAATCCACAGCGTCAGTCTGCATCAGCAAACTTTCCAGGCAACGCTGGAAATTATCCAACTGCCCTTCCAGATAGATAAGGATACTGACCGAGGCCTGTCGCTCGTGCCCATAATCGACACGATAACGACCTGGCTCCAGTGCTATCGCTTGGGCCTGGCCATAGCCACGCGCCTGTAAGTGGGCGTCGATGGCGGCGCGCTCATCAGCGCATGCCGACTGCCGCAGCTCGTTGGCGATCAGCAGGGGTTCGCTGACATGGCCAATGCTCGCCATGCCTTGCTCGCTGATCAGGCGCAGCTGATAAGCCAACTCGAAGGCGCCACCGCAGCCATTGTCAAAACCGCTCAGGCGCATCAGCACCTCACGACGGTACATCCAATGACGGGAAAGGCTG
The DNA here is from genome assembly GCF_025917275.1 of Pseudomonas agronomica. GTDB lineage: Bacteria > Pseudomonadota > Gammaproteobacteria > Pseudomonadales > Pseudomonadaceae > Aquipseudomonas > Aquipseudomonas agronomica. The sequence continues at coordinate 31,376 of NZ_JAOSHO010000012.1, forward strand.
GAGGGAAACGCCAGGAGTAAATCCAGATTGAGGTCGGGCCGCAACGAAAGGTTGACAACCCCGCCCATACGCAACGCCTCGTCGGCGAACACCGCCAGACAACTGTCAGGCGCATCGAGCAGATTCAGAGCCATCATCAGCAGCCCCGCAGCGGTGAGCTCTTCGCCCGCCTCGACCAGCAGTAACCAGTCGGTCTGGGTGCTGGCGAGCAAGCCGTTGATCGCTTCCACCGGCTGCTTGGGATCGCACGCCAACCACTGGACATTGACACGCCCGGGATCAGCCTCCCCCATTACGCAAACATGGAGGCGCTGGTACAACTGTCGATCCAGACTGTCCAGGGTGTGCGCCAGCGCCAATCGATTGCCGTCATCACGGACCAGGACAGTGAAGCTCGGCGCCGCCGAGCTCGCCAAACGTTCATTGATCAAACGCAACTGCTGCGCCAACGGATAGCGTTGACGCAACCAGTCCAGCACACCCAGACGGTTACCGACGGCCTCTCGGGCAGCCGTCGCCTGGGTCTTGGCGATAAACACATCCAGCTGCTGCCAGAACGACGCGGTGCGTTCAACGTAACGTGGCAGGGCGTCATCAAGGCTTGCTCGGGCCTGATCCAGCGCGTCCGGCTGATCAAGCATGGCAAAGCCGACGCTGCCAAAGAAGCTGGTGTCGAGCAGCGGCTGGTCGACGCCATGTCCCGGAATGAATATCACCGGACATCCACACAGCACGGCCATTACGCAGGTCATCGACCATTCATAGGAATACATCACCTCTGCCTTGCGCAGTAGCTCGGCCAGCTCAGGCAGGGATACAGGATTGGCCATGCTCAGCAGACGAACATCCGCTGGCAGCAGCGAGTAGTCGACCTGATCCAACGGGTGGCGGTTCTGGTAGAGATAGCTGCCCTTGCGCACGGCGCCAGCGCCCACCGTCGAAAACATTTCGATATCGACCGCCGGCAGGCACAACAGGTCGCCGGCAAGGTCACCACGGTGCTCGGCGAGCCGGGCCGCGTAATAGAACAACAAATCGGTGGGCGCGGCGTTCATGCCTTTGCCGGTGAGAAACCCCTCGAAATTCAACAGGAAACGCGCCACGACCGGACAGTTGAGCGGATTGCCTGGAAACACTTCGGGGTAAACCGCGATCGGCACCTTGCCCGATGCTATGTGGCGCTGCTTGATTGCGGAGGTGATCACTGGCGTCTTGAGGTCTGGATTGACCACTTCGGTGCCACAGATGTAAGCCTCACGACCACTGAGATTGAGCATATGGCAAAGGTAATGCAGCGAGACGACGCCCGACGACGACTCACGGTATGCCGGTGCCAGGAAGTAATATGGGTGTTCGGGCTTGGCATACATCAGCCGCAGGCGCGCCAACGCCTGTTCGTGCGAGTAAGCGTCCAGCTGCGCGAGGTTCGACATCGGGTGCAATCTCCAGAATCAAATCAATCAGGGGTGTCGCAAGGCCCGCTCAGGCAGCCCCTTTCTTCAGAAAAACCGATGCATCCGCGCCGGTGTTGAATAACAGGTCGATGACACTGACCGCATGCTGGAAGTCGCCATACACCTGCGGATATTCGGGGTAACCGGCATAGCTCATGTACGACACCGTGATCCCATTCGCAGCGAAGGCCGCTTCGTCGAGGTAGTGACTGGCCGCAGGACCGGAAAGGTATTCGTTGGCACCGAGGGTCTTGCACAGGTGAATCAGGCGCTCGTTCCTGCCCTCTGCGCCACCCAGTTCCTCGGAACGGTAAAGTGGCGTGTGAATCCCCAGCAGGGGGCATAAGCCGGCGATGAAAAGTTGATTGATGCGGGTCAGATGGGTGAACTCGGCAGCCTGTTCGTAGAGCGCACGGATAGGCGCCTCCATCTGGGCGAAGCATGGCGCGCGGCGGTAGCTCTGCTCTATTGTCTTCCAATGCGCCGGGGCCCAATCTGGACTGGTGATCTGGGCTTCATTGATCAACTGGCCGAGACGGCCCTTTGTCTTGACCGGGATACTTAGCCAATGCTCGCCTTGGGCAGTCTTGATCTTGTTACGGTTGCGCCAGTCGTTACGGGTGTACTGCACATCGTCATAGAGGATGAACGCATCGACGCTGTGGATCATGTCGAAATAGCCCTTCCAAGGGATGTAATTCGACTGCACCACGGCTATTTTCTTTTGCATCCTGAACCTCACCACGCGGCGGAAACCGGGCTTTGCCCTGTCAAAAAATCGCCACCCAATAAGAAAAAGCGTGGACAGGACGGGATATAGCAAATCCCATACCATCTAGAATTCGGACTTGCCCACCTCATACTCACGCAGCTTATTAGCAATGGTCGTATGAGAAACCCCCAGCCGCTTACCGAGTTGCCGACTGCTCGGATGCTCGGAATACAAACGTTCCAGCACCGCTTTCTCGAAACGCCCAACGATCTCGTCCAAGCCACCCTCAAGGGAAAAATCGCCGAGGGGTTGGCGTACGCCGTAGTCCGGAAGGCGGATATGTTCGGCCTTCACCGTCCCGCCATCGCACAGGGAAACCGCCTGGAACAACACGTTTTCCAACTGCCGGACGTTGCCCGGCCAGTGGTAGTGACTGAGACGGTCCATCGCCGCCGGTGCCAGCCTTGGCAAAGGGCAGCCGATCTGGCGACTGGCCTGGTCGAGAAAATGCTCGACCAGCGGGGCCAGCCCGTCGAGGCATTCCCGCAGCGGTGGGATGTGCAGGGAAAGCACATTCAGCCGATGGTACAAATCCTGGCGGAATTCGCCTCGGGCACAGAGTTCGGACAAATCGACCTGGGTCGCGCAGATCACCCTGACATCCAGGTACACCTCTTCATCACTGCCTACGCGGCGAAAGCATCCGTCCTGCAGGAAGCGCAGCAGTTTCACCTGCAAGCGCGGGCTCATTTCCCCAACCCCGTCGAGAAACAGCGTGCCGCCCGCCGTCAGTTCCAGCAGCCCGAGCTTACCTTCGGCCCGGGCCCCTTCGAAGGCGCCGGGGCCGTAGCCGAACAGCTCGGTCTCGGCCATGGATTCGGGCAACCCGGCGCAATTGAGCGCCATCAGCGGCGATTGCCCGCGCGGGCTCGCCAGGTGACACGCGCGGGCCAGCAGTTCCTTGCCCGTGCCGGTTTCGCCTTCGATCAACAGTGGCGCGTCCAGCGGCGCCATGCGCCGGGCCTCCCGGACCACCGCTGCCATAACCTTCGAGCTCTGGAAAATACTGTCGAAGCCGCGCAGTTCCTGCTTACGCACGTTATAGATGCGTTCGCCCACCCGATCAGCGCGGTGCAGGGTCAACACCGCGCCGGCCATGGCCTCGCTGTCGTCGTGCTCCGATTGCAGCGGTGCGATGTCGGCCAGGAACACGTCGCCCTTGACCTTGACCCGCAACCCGTTGATCCGCGATTGGTTGGCGCGCACCAACTCAGGCAAGTCGAAATCCTCGGCGTAGCGGGACAACGGGATTCCCGGGACCTCGTCCACTCGCACCCCGAGCAATTGCGCCGCCGCCCGGTTGGCCGCGACGATGGAGCCACCCATGTCGATCGACAACACCGGGAACTCCAGGGCGCCGAGCAAGGCGTTGAGCTCCATGTGCCGACGCTCGCTGGGCATCAGGCCTACGCGCTTGACGCCGAATACCCCGGCAATGCCTTCGAATTTCGGACGCAACGCCTGGAACTGGATGTTGATCAGGTTCGGGCAGTGCAGGTAGATCGCGTTGCCATGCTCGCCTCCCACTTCACCTCGGGCGACGTTGATGCCGTATTCCACCAGCAGGTTGAGGATATCCCGCAGGATGCCGATGCGGTTCTGACAATGGACTTTGATACGCATAAGAGGCCCGATGTTTGTTGGAAATCCGTGGCAAGCAAGCTTGCTTCCGCCCGTAGGAGCTGCCGAGCGAAGCGAGGCTGCGATCTTTTCGCAGACTGTTAAATCTCAAGCGAAAAGATCTAGATCAAAAGATCGCAGCCTTCGGCAGCTCCTACACGGTGAGGACCGGTTGCTCGCCATGAGGTTTTTTGCATGGCGGCGCAAATAGCCGTCAAGATTATGTGACAGCTGTAGGAGATTTCCCAAGAAAAAATGCCTGGAACACCGTACCGCGCCGAGATACGTAACGAAAACTTTACGATATTTGCGCTTACGCACCGCCGGACGCCAGGACAGCCTGCTGCGAACACCGCTGCTTCGAGTTATCTCTAATGCATCGCTGGACATAACAACAAACCAGTAAATCAGCAGGAGAGCAGCATGAAGCAGACGCAGTACGTGGCCCGCGAGCCCGATGCGCAAGGTTTTATCCACTACACCGCTGAAGAACATGCGGTGTGGAACACGCTGATCACCCGCCAGCTCGAGGTCCTCGAGGGCCGTGCGTGCCAGGAATACCTGGACGGTATCGACAAGCTGGGCCTGCCCCACGACCGCATTCCGCAGTTGGGGGAAATCAACAAAGTGCTCGGCGAAACCACCGGTTGGCAGGTTGCCCGGGTGCCGGCGCTGATCCCCTTCCAGACATTTTTCGAATTGCTCGCCAGCAAGCAGTTTCCGGTCGCCACGTTTATTCGCACCCGTGAAGAACTGGATTACCTGCAAGAGCCGGACATCTTCCATGAGATCTTTGGCCACTGCCCGCTGTTGACCAACCCCTGGTTCGCTGAATTTACCCACACCTACGGCAAACTCGGCCTACAGGCATCCAAGGAAGAACGCGTCTATCTCGCTCGCCTGTATTGGATGACCATCGAGTTCGGCCTGGTCGAGACCCCACAGGGCCGGCGTATCTACGGCGGCGGCATCCTGTCCTCGCCCAAGGAAACCGTGTACTGCCTGTCGGACGAGCCGGAGCACCAGGCCTTCGATCCGCTGGAAGCCATGCGCACGCCTTACCGCATCGACATCCTGCAACCCGTGTACTTCGTGCTGCCCGAGCTCAAGCGCCTGTTCGATCTGGCCCACGAAGACATCATGGGAATGGTCAAGCGCGGCCGGGAACTGGGCCTGCACGCGCCGAAATTTCCACCGAAAGCGGCGTGAACCGCCATTTTTGATCTCAATTGAGTCTGTTGCACGACACGGCTTTGCTTTAGCGTGGGTGCATCGACGTTTTCCAAATATTCGATCCGGGAACCCACCATGAACACTCTGAACCAAGCCCATTGCGAAGCCTGCCGCGCCGACGCCCCACAGGTCAGCGACGAAGAACTGCCGGTACTGATCAAGCAGATTCCGGACTGGAACATCGAAGTGCGCGACGGCGTGATGCAATTGGAAAAGGTCTTCCTGTTCAAGAATTTCAAGCACGCCCTGGCGTTCACCAATGCGGTCGGTGAGATCTCCGAGGCCGAGGGGCATCACCCAGGCCTGCTTACCGAGTGGGGCAAAGTCACCGTCACCTGGTGGAGCCACTCCATCAAGGGCTTGCACCGCAACGACTTCATCATGGCCGCTCGCACCGACGAAGTGGCCAAGACCGCCGAGGGCCGCAAGTAATGCATTTCGATGCCATCGGCCGGGTGCCCGGCGACCCGATCCTCGGCCTG
>NZ_JAOSHO010000120.1 GCF_025917275.1 Pseudomonas agronomica
GGATATACACCCCACCCCAAAAACAAATCAGGCCCCGAGCAACTCAGCCTTGACCAACTTAGCCTGCTCATCCGCATGATACGAAGACCGCACCAACGGCCCCGAAGCCACGTTCTTGAAGCCCATCTTGTACCCCTCCTCGGCAAACCAGGCAAAGGTATCCGGGTGTACAAAACGCTGCACCGGCAAGTGGCTACGCGAAGGCTGCAAGTACTGACCCAAGGTCAGCATATCGATGTCATGCTCGCGCATGCGCTTCATGACCTCGATGACTTCCTCATCGGTCTCACCCAGGCCCAGCATCAAGCCGGACTTGGTCGGAATGTGCGGCATCATCTGCTTGAAGCGCTGCAGCAAGGTCAATGACCACTGGTAGTCCGAACCCGGGCGTGCAGCCTTGTACAGGCGTGGCACGGTTTCCAGGTTGTGGTTGAACACATCTGGCGGCTCGGCAGCGGTGATTTCCAGGGCGATGTCCATGCGGCCGCGATAATCGGGCACCAGGGTTTCCAGTTGCACGTTCGGCGACAGCTTGCGGATTTCGCGGATGCAATCGGCAAAGTGCTGGGCACCACCGTCACGCAGGTCATCGCGGTCCACCGAGGTGATGACCACGTACTTGAGTTTCAGGTCGGCGATGGCGATGGCCAGGCTTTCCGGCTCGTTGACGTCCAGTGGCTTCGGACGGCCGTGGCCGACGTCGCAGAATGGGCAGCGACGGGTGCAGATGTCGCCCATGATCATGAACGTCGCGGTGCCGCCGGAGAAGCATTCGCCCAGGTTCGGGCAAGAGGCTTCTTCGCACACGCTGTGCAGCTTGTGCTTGCGCAGCAGGGCCTTGATGCGGTCGACTTCCGGGGAAACCGGGATGCGCACGCGGATCCAGTCGGGTTTCTTCGGCAGTTCGGTGGTGGGGATGATCTTGACCGGAATGCGTGCAACCTTCTCGGCGCCGCGCAGCTTGACGCCGGCCTCTACCTTGGCACGCGGGGCCGGACGTTCGGTGACGTCCTGCGTCGGGATCATGGTTTGCACTGCATCAGTAGTCATATCAGTCGATTCCGCCCGTGAGGGTCGTCTGCTCAGCATAGTCGAGGTGTTTGACGAGCTGCGCGCGCAGCCGGGCACTTACCTCGGCAAATTCAATCGATCCTGTGTGATCGCGCAGCTGGGTCATCGCCAGCCCTGCGTAGCCACAGGGATTAATCCGTCGGAACGGTTCAAGATTCATGTCCACGTTCAACGCCAGGCCGTGGAACGAACAGCCATGGCGGATCCGCAGGCCGAGGGACGCGATCTTCGCCCCGTCGACGTACACGCCCGGTGCATCGGGCTTGGCCGCCGCGACCACACCGTAGCTGGCGAGCAGTTCGATCAGGCACGTCTCCATGCGGGTGACCAGCTCGCGCACGCCGAATCCCAGCTTGCGCACATCCAGCAGCAGGTAGGCCACCAGTTGGCCGGGACCATGGTAAGTCACCTGCCCGCCCCGGTCGACCTTCACCACCGGGATATCACCCGGCAGCAATAGATGCTCGGCCTTGCCCGCCTGGCCCTGGGTGAACACCGGTGGGTGTTCGACCAGCCAGACTTCATCAGCCGCCGCGTCGCCGCGTTCATTGGTGAAGCGCTGCATGGCATGCCAGACCGGCTCGTAAGCCATCGTGCCCAGCTCTCGAAAGCCCAGCGTGCCCGGCATCACAACACCATGTGTACGAAACCGGTCGCTCGCAGCTCGCTGTTGATGTCGTAGAGCTGTTCCTGACCGGTGGCAATGATGTGCAACTGGATCGTCGTGTACTTGCCGTTGGTACTCTGGCGCTCGGCCAGGGTCTTGAGGTCAACGGTGGCATGTTTCTCAAGGATCGCGACGATCTTGTCCTTGAAGCCCACACCGGTATCGCCGATTACTTTGATCGGATAATCCGCGCAGGGAAATTCGATCTTTGGCGCCTTTACTTCAGAGTCTGTCATGGCGTAACGGCCTCGCAAGGCGTGGTAACGAACATGGCCCCGCGCCGGAAAGGAACGGGGCCATGCAGGTCAACACTCGGAATCAGTTGAACAAGCCGTAGAAGAATAGACGGATGCTATCCCACATGCGGCGGAAGATACCACCTTCCTCGACCGCGTCCAGCGCGATCAGGTCGGCGCTGTGCACCACTTTGTCTTCCAGTTTGACTTCGACCTTGCCGATGACGTCGCCCTTGGCGATCGGCGCGGTCAGTTGCGGATTCATGGTCATGCTGGCAGCCAGCTTCTTGAGCTGACCTTTAGGCAAGGTCATGGTCAGGTCCTGCGCCAGGCCGGCCTTCACCTGATTGCTGGAACCTTTCCAGACCTGGGCCTGGGCCAGCTCGGTGCCCTTCTGGTAGAAGGTCTGGGTTTCGAAGAAACGGAAACCGTAGGTCAGCAGCTTCTGGGTTTCAGCGGCACGAGCCACTTCGCTGCTGGTGCCGAAGACCACGGCGATCAGGCGCATGCCGTCGCGCACGGCCGAAGACACCATGCAATAGCCAGCCTCGTCGGTGTGACCGGTCTTCAGGCCATCGACGGTCTTGTCGCGCCACAGCAGCAGGTTGCGGTTAGGCTGCTTGATGCCGTTCCAGAAGAATTCCTTCTGGGAGTAGATGGCGTAGTGCGCCGGGTCTTCATGGATGATCGCCCGGGCCAGCAGCGCCATGTCGTGCGCCGACGAGTAGTGCTCAGGGTTCGGCAGGCCGGTCGGGTTCATGAAGTGGCTGTTGGTCATGCCCAGGTCGGCCACGGTTTTGTTCATCATGTCGGCGAACGCATCTTCGCTGCCGGCGATGTGCTCGGCCAGGGCGACGCTGGCGTCGTTGCCGGACTGGATGATGATGCCGTGCAACAGGTCGCTGACGGTCACTTGCGAGCCGACCTTGATGAACATCCGCGAACCGCCGGTGCGCCAGGCATTCTCGCTGACGGTGACCGGATCGTTCTCGCCAATCTGGCCACGACGGATCTCCAGCGTGGCGATGTAGGCGGTCATCAGCTTGGTCAGGCTGGCCGGCGGCAGGCGCTGGTCACCATTGTTCTCCACCAGCACATTGCCGCTGCTGGCATCCATGAGGACGTAGGCCTTGGCCGCCAGTTGTGGAGGCGAAGGCATCATCTCGACCGCGAACGCGGCCGGAGAAAGAAGCAGCGGGACTAGCAGGCAAAGGCGTTTGGCAAAGGTGGTGATGTTCATCCGTCTCTCGAAATCGCTAATGGAAACTGCCCGGAGGCAATACTAACAGGCAACCTTCTAACGGGCCGCCGCGTACTTAAGTTGCTCACTCAACCCTTGCCGGGCTTCTTATTATGCGTAGAGCCAACAACCTGGCCCGCCCAAACCGCAAGCGGACCTTTCAAATCTACTCAGCCGTGACCAGGCTCGGCGAACCGAGATTGGCCAGGCGCACGCTGTTCTGCACCTGCTGGACCTCACCCGGAGAACCGATCGGCCCCAGGCGCACCCGATGCAGTGTCTGCTGGTTGCGCACGATCGAGCTGATGAACACCGGCGCGCTGACCATCGAGCTCAGCTTCGACCTCAACAGCTCGGCAGCGTCCGGGTTGGCGAACGCGCCCACTTGCAGATACTGGCCAGACGCTGTTGCAGAAGCGTTTTTTTTTGGGTCGATCTGCACGGGCACCACGGCCGCCGCGTGTTGCTGCGGCGGTGGGGTCCATTGTTCGACCGTACCGGTGGAAGCCGTCACGGTCGGCGCGGCATTCTGCGCCACTTTCGGCTCGTTGAGCATCAAAGGCGCCGGACGGCCACGCTGGGCCCACCACTCCTGCGGATCGATACCTTCGACCTTGACCCGCGCCGTGCCGATTTCAGCGTAACCGAGCTTTTTCGCCGCCGCGTACGACAAGTCGATGATGCGGTCGGAATAGAACGGCCCACGGTCGTTGACCCGCAGGATCACGCTCTTGTTGTTGTCCAGGTTGGTCACCCGCACATAGCTGGGCAACGGCAAGGTCTTGTGGGCAGCGCTCATGCCATAAAGGTCGTAGACCTCGCCGTTGGCGGTGTTCTGGCCATGGAACTTGGTGCCGTACCAGGACGCCGTGCCCGAGGCGACATAGCGCTTGGAATCGGCCATCGGGAAATAGGTCTTGCCCAGCACCGTATACGGGTTGGCCTTGTAGGGCCCGGTGTGCAGGGTTGGCGTTGCGTCGGGAATGCGCGAGACATCGACGTCCCACCACGGCGCGCCATCCTTGTGGGCCCGGTTGATGTCCAGCCCCGGCGTAGCTCGCACGACGTTGCCGTTGTTCTGGGTCGGTGCGCGGCTGGTCGAACAACTGACGACCACCAGCGACAGCGCAGCCAATGCCACCAGCTTGAGGGGCCTGGCTTTCAGGGGTTGATAGGTAGGCATTGCCCGCATTATTTGACGCCCCGTGCTTTGACCAGCTCTTCAGACAGTTGATATACGGCCATGGCGTACATCACGCTGCGGTTATAACGCGTAATCGCGTAGAAATTCTTCAGGCCCATCCAATATTCGGGGCCCTGCTCGCCTTCCAGGCGCATTGCGGTGACTGGCATGTCATCACGCAGCGCATCATGACTCGACCAGCCCAACGCTCGCAACTCCCCGACGGTCTTCGTCGGCTCGATGCCCTCGGTCAGGCCCTTGTCCACCTGCTCGCCGCGCACATCGGCGCGGCTGACCACCGGCTCGCTGGCCTCCCAGCCATGCTGCTTGAAATAGCTGGCAACACTGCCGATGGCATCCGTCGGATTGGTCCAGATATTGATGTGGCCGTCGCCGTCGAAATCCACCGCGTAGGCGCGGAAACTGCTCGGCATGAATTGCGGCAGGCCCATCGCCCCGGCGTAGGAGCCTTTCAGGGTCATTGGATCGACTTGCTCTTCGCGGGCCAGCAACAGGAACTCGCGCAGTTCCTTGCGGAAGAACTCGGCGCGCGGCGGGTAATCGAAACCCAGGGTCGACAGCGCGTCGATCACCCGGAAATTACCGGTGTTGCGGCCAAAGAAGGTTTCGACGCCAATGATCGACACAATGATCTGGGCCGGCACGCCGTATTCCTGCTCGGCGCGGGCCAGGGCGGCCTCGTGCTGGCGCCAGAAATCCACGCCCCGGGCGATCCGCGCCTCGGTAATGAACATCGGCCGGTATTCGCTCCACTGCTTGACGCGCTCGGCGGGCCGGGAGATGGCGTCGAGGATCGACTGCTTGCGCTCGGCCTCGCGGAATACGCCCATCAGCTGTTCGCCGGCAAAACCATAGTCGCGGGTCATTTCACCGACGAACTCGGCCACTTGCGGCGAGCCTTCATATTCGCCTGCCACGGCATGCGGCGCACAGCCCAGGAAGCCGACCAGGCCGACCCACGGCGCATATCGCGTCGACCAGCCACGCATTGCTTGCATTGAACTCTTCACCTTATTCAAACCTGCGCGATCCACTTGCGGTGGGTATGGATCGACATCAAAACCCCAAACGCTGACAGTAGCGTCACCAGCGAAGTTCCTCCGTAGCTAATGAATGGCAACGGCACCCCCACGACTGGCAGCAGGCCACTGACCATACCGATGTTGACGAAAACATAAACAAAAAATGTCATGGTCAGGCTGCCGGCGAGCAATTTGCCGAACAGTGTCTGGGCCTGGGCGGTGATCACCAGGCCCCGGCCGATCAACAACAAGTAGATCAGCAGCAGCACGCAAATACCCACCAGGCCGAACTCCTCGCCCATCACGGCGATGATGAAGTCGGTGTGGCTTTCCGGCAGAAAGTCCAGGTGCGACTGGGTGCCCATCAGCCAACCCTTGCCGAACACCCCGCCGGAACCGATGGCAGCCTTGGACTGGATGATGTTCCAGCCGGTGCCCAGCGGATCGCTTTCCGGGTCGAGGAACGTCAGGATCCGCTGCTTCTGGTAGTCGTGCATCACGAAGTACCACATCGCCACCGACACCGGCACGGCAATGGCGATCACGCTGAGGATCCAGCGCCAGCGCAGCCCGCCCATGAACAGCACGAAGGCGCCACCGGCCAGGATCAGCAGCGACGTGCCCAGGTCCGGCTGGCGCACGATGAGGATGAACGGGATGCCGATCAGCAACAGGCTGATGCACACGTGCTTGAGCTGTGGCGGCAGCGTGCGCTTGGACAGGTACCAGGCGATGGTCGCAGGCATGATGATCTTGAGGAATTCCGAGGGCTGGAAGCGGATCACCCCGGGAATGTTGATCCAGCGAGTGGCGCCCATGGCGTTGTGGCCCATTACGTCCACCACCACCAGCAGGCCCACGCCCACCACATAGGCCAGCGGCACCCAGCGCGCCATGAATCGCGGCTCGAGTTGGGCAATGACAATCATCGACACCAGTCCGATGCCGAACGAAGTGGCCTGCTTGGCCAGCAGGTCCCAACTCTTGCCGCTGGCCGAATACAGCACGAACAGGCTGCCGGCCGCCAGGGTCAGCAGCAGGATCAGCAACGGCCCGTCGATGTGCATGCGCTGCAGCAAGGTGGCGCGACGGCGCATCACATCTTCGCTGGAGAGGATGCGGTCGAAATTATTCTTCACGGGCCGTAGCCTCCGCGCTGATGGGGCTTGCGAATTCGGGCTTGAGCTGGCCGTGCTCGTCCAGCAGCCAGGCGTCCATGACCTGGCGCACCACCGGGGCGGCGACGCCGGAACCGGACTCACCGTTCTCGACCATCACCGAGACAACGATCTTCGGATTCTCGGCCGGCGCGAAGCCGACGAACAAGGCGTGGTCGCGATGGCGTTCCTGGACCTTGGAGCGGTCGTACTTCTCGCCCTGCTTGATCGCCACCACCTGGGCGGTACCGCTCTTGCCGGCAATCCGGTACGGCGAGCCGATGGCCGCCTTGCGCGCGGTACCCCGGGCACCGTGCATCACCTGCTGCATGCCGTTGTTGACCTTCTGCCAGTCCGACGGGTTACGCAGGACAATGTCGGGCATCGGGTCCGGGTCCACTGGTTTCTCGCCTTCGATGGTCTTGGCCAGGTGCGGGCGATACCACTTGCCCTTGCTCGCCACCAATGCCGTGGCCTGGGCCAGCTGCAGGGGCGTCGCCTGCATGTAGCCTTGGCCGATCCCGAGGATCAGGGTTTCGCCGGGGAACCAGGCCTGACGGCGAGTCGCTCGCTTCCATTCCCGGGACGGCATCAGCCCAGGGGATTCCTCGAACATGTCCAGGGACACTTTCTGACCGATGCCGAACTTGTTCAGGTAGGACGACAACCGATCGATCCCCAGCTTGTGGGCCAGATCGTAGAAATAGGTGTCGTTGGAACGCATGATCGCTGTTTCCAGGTCCACGTAGCCGTCGCCGGTGCGGTTCCAGTTGCGATACTTGTGATCGTAGTTGGGCAGCATGTAATAGCCGGGATCGTAGACCCGGGTCGATGCGGTCACCACGCCGGAGTCCAGCCCGGCAATCGCCACGGCCGGCTTGATGGTCGAACCCGGCGGATAGAGCCCGCGCAGCACACGGTTGAACAACGGCCTGTCGATGGAATCCCGCAGCTCGGCGTAGGCCCTGAAGCTGATGCCGGTGACGAACAGGTTCGGGTCGAAGCTCGGCTGGCTGACCATCGCCAGGACCTCGCCGGTGTTGGGGTCCAGCGCGACCACGGCACCACGCCGCCCACCCAGCGCCGCCTCGGCGGCTTCCTGCAACTTGATGTCCAGGCTCAGGACAATGTCCTTGCCGGGAATCGGGTCGGTGCGCTTGAGCACACGCAGCACCCGCCCCCGGGCGTTGGTCTCGACTTCTTCGTAACCCACCTGGCCATGCAGCTCGGCCTCGTAGAAACGCTCGATGCCGGTCTTGCCGATATGGTGGGTGCCGCTGTAGTTGACCGGATCGAGGGTCTTGAGCTCTTTTTCGTTGATCCGGCCCATGTAGCCGACCGAGTGAGCGAAATGCGGCCCCTGGGGATAATGCCGCACCAATTGCGCCACCACTTCCACGCCCGGCAGGCGGAACTGATTCACAGCAATCAGGGCGATCTGCTCTTCGGTCAGCTCGAACATGATCGGCACCGGCTCGAAGGGGCGCCGGCCCTGCCGCATGCGTTTCTCGAAGATGACCCGGTCCTCGGGCGTCAATTGCAGCACCTCGACGATCACGTCGAGGACTTTCTGCCAGTCGCCGGAACGTTCGCGGGTCATGCTCAGGCTGAAGCTGGGCCGGTTATCCGCCACCACCACGCCGTTGCGGTCGAAGATCAGGCCACGGGTCGGCGGAATGGGCTGTACGTGTACCCGGTTACTTTCCGACAGGGTCGAGTGGTACTCGTACTGGATGACCTGGAGGAAATACAGCCGCGCGATCAGCACGCCAATCAGCGTCACCACCATGATTGCGCCGAACACGACGCGGCTACGCACCAGGCGGGCGTCTTTTTCGTGGTCCTTGATGCGGATCGGCTGAGGCATGGGGGCAGGATTACTTGTGGTAAGGGTGCCCGGACAGGACTGTCCAGGCACGATACAACTGTTCACCGATCAGGATCCGCACCAACGGGTGCGGCAACGTCAACGGCGATAACGACCAGCGCTGGTCGGCTCGGGCACAGACTTCCGGCGCCAGCCCTTCCGGGCCACCGACCATGAAATTGACCGTGCGCGAGTCCAGCCGCCAGCGATCGAGTTCGACCGCCAGTTGCTCGGTACTCCAGGGCTTGCCGTGGACTTCCAGGGTGACGATGCGCTCGTTCGGCCCGACCTTGGCCAGCATGGCTTCGCCTTCCTGGCGGATGAAGCGCGCCACGTCGGCATTCTTGCCACGGGTGTTGAGCGGAATTTCCACCAGTTCCAGGGCCAGCTCGGACGGAAGACGCTTGGCATATTCATGCCAGCCTTCTTCCACCCACTTGGGCATGCGGGAACCGACGGCGATCAGGCGCAGTCGCACAGCGATCCCTTATTGCTGGTCTTTGTTGAGCTTGGTGAAGTGCTCATGGGTGTTTTCCGGGCTGTGGTGCGCGGCGCTGGCCGAACGGCTCTGCTCGGCACCGGCCCACAGGCGCTCCAGGTCATAGAACTGGCGCGCCGACGCGGTCATCATGTGCACGATGACGTCGTCCATGTCCAACAGGACCCAATCGCTGTCGCCCTTGCCTTCTTCGCCCAGCGGCTTGACGCCCTGTGCCTTGACCGCTTCGCGGACCTTGTCCAGCATCGCGCCGATCTGGCGGTTGGAGGTACCGGTGGCGATGATCATGTAGTCGGTGATGCTCTGCTTCTCGCGAACGTCGATCACCTGGATATCCTGGGCCTTGACGTCTTCCAGGGCCGCCACGGCCACTTTGACCAGCTCTTCGCCGGCCAGCGCCACGCCGGTGTGTGCTTCTACCGGCAGCGGGGCGCTCTTGAAGGTGCCCTTGCGCTTTACTTTGTTCAGGTCTTTGTCAGTCATAAAAAACTCGTTTTGCTCATGTGTTCGGGCGCTCGGTACACGTTGATCCGTGTCGGCGGAGCGCGCCTTGTTCAGTTCGACGCACGGTACAGACCGTGCGCATCGATGTAGGCCAGGACCGCGTCGGGCACCAGGAAACGTACCGACTTACCGCTGGCCAGCAGTTGACGGATCTGGGTGGCGGATACCGCGAGCGGCGTCTGCCAGACGAATGCAATCTGTCCGCTCGGCCCCTTGAGGGCCAGCGGGTCGCTCACCGAGCGCGCCGCCAGCAGGTTGCGCAAGGCATCCGGCGGCTCGCTGTCGGCATCCGGGCGTTGCAGCACCAGGATGTGGCAATGCTGGAGCAACTCTTCCCAGCGATGCCAAGTGGGCAGGCCGCAAAATGCGTCCCAGCCCAGAAGCAGAAAAACCTGGGCTTCGGCGGCCAGTTCGGCGCGCATCAGCTCCAGGGTATCAATGGTGTAGGACGGTTTGTCCCGCTGCAATTCGCGGGCGTCCACCACCAACGGCGCCACACCGGCCACCGCGCACTCGACCATTGCCAGCCGATCCCGGGCCGACACCTGCGGCGTGTCCCGATGAGGCGGCCGGGCGCTGGGCGTCAGGCGCAGCTCATCGAGGGCCAGGGCGTCGGCAACTTCCAACGCACCGCGCAAATGGCCGATATGCACCGGGTCGAACGTGCCGCCCAGGATACCGATGCGCTTTGGCGCGGTCGCCGTCACAGCGGGCGTAGTCATAGGGACCAGTGGGTCAAGGTCGCCCAAGTCAGGCCGGCTCCTGGCCGCGCAACTGGCCGTCGCCGACCACGATGTACTTCTCGCAGGTCAGGCCTTCGAGGCCCACCGGGCCACGGGCGTGCAGCTTATCAGTAGAAATGCCGATCTCGGCGCCCAATCCGTATTCAAAGCCATCGGCGAAGCAGGTCGGGGTATTGATCATCACCGATGCCGAGTCCACTTGCGCCACGAAACGCCGGGTTTCGCCCTGGTGTTCGCTGACGATGGAGTCGGTGTGGTGGGAGCCATGGCGATTGATATGCTCGATGGCCTCGTCCAGCCCGTCCACGACGCGGATCGACAGGATCGGCGCCAGGTATTCGGTGTTCCAGTCTTCCTCGGTCGCCACCGCAGCCTCGATGATCGCCCGGGTGCGCTCGCAACCGCGCAGTTCGACGCCTTTTTCGCGGAACTGGGCCGCCATCGACGGCAGGAAATCCTTGGCTACGGCCTGGTCCACCAGCAGGGTTTCCATCGCGCCGCAGATGCCATAACGGTAAGTCTTGGCGTTGAAGGCGATGCGCTGGGCCTTCGGCAATTCGGCATGGGCACTGACGTAGACGTGGCAGATGCCGTCCAGGTGCTTGATCACCGGCACGCGGGCATCGCGGCTGACCCGTTCGATCAGCCCCTTGCCACCACGCGGTACGATGACGTCGACGAACTCCGGCATGGTGATCAGCGCGCCGACCGCTGCACGATCAGTGGTTTCCACCACTTGCACGACGGCGGCCGGCAGATTGGCTTCGGCCAGGCCGCGCTGGATGCAGGCGGCAATGGCGCGGTTGGAGTGGATCGCCTCGGAACCGCCACGCAGGATGGTCGCGTTACCGGACTTCAGGCACAGGCTCGCGGCATCGATGGTCACGTTCGGCCGCGACTCGTAGATGATCCCGACCACGCCCAGGGGCACGCGCATCTTGCCGACCTGGATACCCGACGGCCGATAGCTCATGTCGCGGATCGCCCCGACCGGGTCCGGCAGTGCCGCGACCTGACGCAGACCGACGATCATGCCGTCGATGCGTGCCGGGGTCAGCGCCAGGCGTTCGAGCATGGCCGGCTCGAGCCCATTGGCCCGGCCAGCGGCCAGGTCCAGTTCGTTGGCGGCGGACAACTCGGCGCGAGCGGCGTCCAGCGCATTGGCGGCGGCCTGCAGGGCGCGGTTTTTCTGCGCGGTGCTGGCACGGCCGATGATGCGCGACGCTTCGCGGGCGGCGCGACCCAGGCGGGTCATGTAGTCAAGAACGGACTCAGTCATGGTCTGTGTGGTCTTGGCAAAGAGGAAAGCGGCAGATTATAGCTGTCGTAACCCTCGACTAACAGCGCGGACTAACAGCAGTGACCGGCGGAGATTGAAAAGAGGCCTAAACAGCCAACATTCCGTTCACTGTTCAGCGGTAATTAAGCGATCCGTTGTTATGATCGCCCTATCTTTGGCCTTACCTCGTCCACTGCCATGACTGATTCGCCTCCAACGCCAAACGCCTTGCCCCACGCTTTTTTTGACCGCGACGCCCAAGTCCTCGCCCAGGACCTGCTGGGCAAGGTCATTCGCCACAAGGTCGGTGACCTGTGGCTCAGTGCACGGATCATCGAGACCGAAGCCTATTACTTCGCCGAAAAAGGCAGCCACGCCTCCCTGGGCTACACGGAAAAGCGCAAGGCTTTGTTTCTGGATGGCGGGCACATCTATATGTATTACGCCCGGGGCGGTGATTCACTGAACTTCAGCGCCCAAGGCCCGGGCAACGCAGTCTTGATCAAATCCGCGTACCCGTGGGTGGACGGCATCAGCGGGCCGGCGAGCCTGGCGCAGATGCTCCTGAACAACCCCGACGCCCAGGGCCGGCCGCGCACACCGCAAAAGCTCTGTGCCGGCCAGACCTTGCTGTGCAAGGCTCTGGGCCTGAAAGTGCCGGATTGGGACGCCAAGCGCTTCGACCCGGAACGGTTATTGGTGGAAGACGTCGGCGTGCCGACGGTCAATGTGATCCAGACCACTCGCCTGGGCATCCCGCTGGGACGGGACGAACACCTGCCCTACCGCTTCGTCGATGCCGCCTACGCCCCGTGGTGCACCCGCAACCCGCTGCGGCGCGGACAGGTCGAGGGCCGGGATTATTTTTTGCTGTCCTGAATACTACGCAGTCCCA
>NZ_JAOSHO010001200.1 GCF_025917275.1 Pseudomonas agronomica
GACGATGTGTTGATGGTCTGCGGCGCCGCGTTGGTCCTGAGTTTCCTCGCCACCCTGTATCCAGCCTGGCGTGCCGCGCGCACCCAGCCTGCGGAGGCGTTACGTTATGAGTGAGTCGGGCATGAGTGAAAAAGCGATCTTGAGCTGCCGCAACCTGGGTAAGTCCTACGAGGAAGGCCCGGAGTCCGTGGTGGTGTTGTCG
>NZ_JAOSHO010001201.1 GCF_025917275.1 Pseudomonas agronomica
CGGCGCGGCCGAAGTGCAATTCTTCGGCGACGGCGATGAAGTAGCGCAGATGCCGCAGTTCCATGGAAACCCCAGTAGGTCGTTCAACGTCTTAAATAGGTCGAACAATATATTGGATAGAATCATTAGCCGGCTATATGCTTTTTTCATTGCCTGCCTGGCCGTGCTCCTCCGAGGTCCACCGTGAAAACTGCTGTCGCCC
>NZ_JAOSHO010001202.1 GCF_025917275.1 Pseudomonas agronomica
GGCTGTCCGGATCAGGTCGATGCCTTCATCTGCCAGCTCTACGACGCTGTCACCCGCGTTGTCGAGGATATATGTGTCGTTACCCGCGCCGCCGATCAACGTATCGCGCCCCGCTAGGCCGTCCAGCAAGTTGTTTCCGTCGTTGCCGGTCAGCACGTTGTTCAAGACGTTGCCGCTGCCGTTGAGGTTGGCGCTGCCGG
>NZ_JAOSHO010001203.1 GCF_025917275.1 Pseudomonas agronomica
CTGCTCGCGAAGAAGGCGGCACAGCCAACATCTCCATCAACTGACCCTCCGCTTCCGCGAGCAAGCTCGCTCCCACACTGGATCTTCGGCGGGGCGCAAGTGCCGCATACATCCCCGATTCCCTGTGGAAGCGAGCCTGCTCGCGAAGACGGCAGCACAGCCAACATCCTCGTCAACTGACCCACCGCTTTCGCGAGCAA
>NZ_JAOSHO010000121.1 GCF_025917275.1 Pseudomonas agronomica
CGGCTCACTTGAATTTCAAGCGAAAGATCAGAAGATCGCAGGCTTCGCCAGCTCCTACAAAAGGCTCAGCAGGCGCCCTCGCCAACAGGTCAGCTCATTCCCAACCAGTTCGGCAGAACCAGCGAAATCCACGGCACATAGGTGATCAACACCAGGAACGCCAGCAGGATCATCAGCCACGGCATGGCTGCGCGGATGGTGGCCGTCAGCGACATGCCGGTCACCGCCGAGGTGACGAACAGGTTCAAGCCCACCGGTGGCGTGATCAGGCCGATTTCCAGGTTCACCACCATGATGATGCCCAGGTGAATCGGATCGATGCCCAGCTTCATGGCGATCGGGAACAGGATCGGCGCCAGGATCAGGATGATCGCCGACGGTTCCATGAACGCACCGGCAATCAGCAGCACGATGTTCACCACCAGCAGGAAGGTCACTGGCGTCAGCCCGGCCTCGATCACCCACGCGGTGATTTGTTGTGGCAGTTGCTCGGTGGTCAGCACGTGGGCGAAGAGCATGGCGTTGGCGATGATGAACATCAGCATGATGCTCAGCTTGGCCGACTCCAACAGCACCTTGGGCGTCTCGCGGAACGTCAGGTCCTTATAGACGAACAGTGCGATAAACGCCGAATACACTGCCGCGACCGCCGCTGCTTCGGTGGGTGTGAACATCCCCGAATAGATCCCGCCGAGGATGATGACCATCAGCAGCAGGCCCCAGATCGCCTTGCGTGCCGCTGTCAGCCATTCCCGCAAGGTTGCCCTGGGCAAGGCCGGCAGGTTTTTCTTCACCGCGACGATGTAGATCGCCACCATCAAGAACACACCCAGCAACAAGCCCGGCACCACACCGGCCATGAACAACTTGCCCACCGAGGTTTCTGTCGCGGCGGCGTACACCACCATCACGATCGAAGGCGGAATCAGGATGCCCAGGGTCCCGGCGTTGCAGACGATGCCGGCGCCAAACGCTTGTGGATAACCCGAGCGCACCATGCCGGCAATCGCGATGGAGCCCACCGCCGCGACCGTCGCGGGGCTGGAACCGGACAGCGCTGCAAACAACATGCACGCCAACACTGCCGCAATCGCCAGGCCGCCACGGATATGCCCGACGCAGGCGTTGGCGAAGTCGATCAGCCGCCGCGCCACACCGCCCGTGGTCATGAACGCACCGGCCAGCAGGAAGAACGGAATCGCCAGCAACGTATAGTGTTCGCTGGTTTCGAACAGCTTGATCGCCAGGGAACGTACGGAGTCGGGGCTGAAGAATATGATCGTCAGCGAGCCGGCCAGGCCCAGGGAAATGGCGATGGGTACGCCGATAAACATCAACACGAACAACGCAATGAACAGGAAGGCAATGGTCATGGCTTGTCTTCCTCGATCTCGGTCAGCTTGATCGCTTCCGCCGCTTCATCGGCCAGGCCCAGGCCCGTCTGGCGATTCATCAGGATGCGTACGAAAATTTCCGCGAAACGGATAAACACCAGGGCGAATCCTACGGGCACGATTAACCCGACATGCCACTGCATGATGCCGAAGTGGCCGAGGTCTTCGGCGCCGATTCCAGCAATCATCAAGGTGTTGATCCACTCGTAACTCGCCACGGCCAGCAACCCGGCATAACCCAGGCAGCACAGGCAGGCGATCACGCCGATGAACCGCTGTACCGGTTTGCTCGCCAGTTTCACCAGCGCATCGACGCCGATGTGCCCGGCGGTCCGCACGCCGTAGGAAAGACCGAAGAAAATCAGCCAGCCAAACAGCGCCTTGGTCAGGGCGCTGCTCCAGGTCATCGCCTGGGCCATGCCCATGATTCCATCGCCAATGGCGAACATCGACTCGCTGGCGGCGGGCCAGTTATCCCCGAGGCTGTAGAAAACCGCGTAGAGGTTGTTGAGGACCACATAGACGAACGTGACGAGCGTCATGGCGGCCAGGAGGAAAGCAATGAAACCTTCCTCGAAGTGTTCCCAGGTGCGCCGAAGGGCGTTCATGGATGACATCTCCTGCAAGAGGACGACAGGCCGGCATTGCCAGGGCGGCAACGCCGGCCAACCCATTACTGAGCCTTGTTGGAGGCTTCGGCGGCTTTGATCAGATCGGCGCCGATGTCACCTTCGAACATCTTCCAGACCGGTTTCATCTGCTCGCGCCATTCGTTGCGCTGTTCAGGCGTGAGGGTGATGATTTCGGTGGTCTTGGCCTCGAGGATGCGCTGTTTGTCATGCTCGTTGAGCTGGGCCGCCTCTTTGTTCACTTGAGCGGTGACTTCCACCACGATCTTGTCCAGTTCAGTGCGGATGTCCGGCGGCAGGCCGTTCCAGAACTTGGTGTTGGTGATAAGCATGTAGTCGAGCACACCGTGGTTGGATTCGGTGATGTACTTCTGCACTTCATGCATCTTCTGGCTGTAGATGTTCGAGTACGGGTTCTCCGCACCGTTGACCACACCGGTCTGCAGGCCTTGGTACACCTCGGCGAAACTCATCTTGCGCGGGTTGGCCCTGACGGCCTTGAACTGCTCTTCGAGCACGGCAGACGCCTGCACGCGGAACTTCAGGCCACGGGCATCCTTGGGGGCACGCAGCGGTTTGTTGGCAGACAACTGCTTCATGCCGTTGTGCCAATAGGCCAGACCGGTGATGTTCTTGCTTTCCATGGACTTGAGCAGTTTCTGGCCTTCAGGGCTCAACTGGAAACGGTCCACGGCGGAGATGTCGTCAAACAGGAAGGGCAAGTCGAACAATTGCACGGTCTTGGTGTACTGCTCGAACTTGGCCAGCGACGGCGCGATCATTTGTACATCGCCCAGGAGCAGGGCTTCCATTTCCTTTCCGTCGCCGAACAGCGAGGAGTTAGGGTACACCTCGACTTTGACTTTGCCCGGCAGTCGCTCTTCCACCAACTTCTTGAACAGCAATGCACCTTGGCCTTTAGGGGTTTGTTCGGCCACTACATGCGAAAATTTGATGACCACCGGATCGGCTGCCATAGCCGAGCCCAGCGCGCTGAGGGCCAGCGTGCAGACGAGTGCTTTCCACATAGGTTTGAACATCGGAGTTTCCTTTTATTTTTAGTTTTGCCCGTGCGGGCTCATTCAAAACACAACGCACGGTGGGACAGTTGCAAGTCTAGGCAGAAATCAGCTTGCTGGGGCATTGTGACATCAAGTGCAGCGTATTACTGCGTCTGGTTGGACGCTTCGGCGGCCTGGATCAGGTCCGGGCCGATGTCCTTTTCAAACTTCGCCCATACCGGTTTCATCGTCTCGCGCCAGGCGTTGCGCTCCTGCTGCGTGAGGGTAACGATTTCGGTGGTCTTGGCTTCAAGTACGCGCTGGCGGTCCAGTTCGTTCAACCGCTGTGCCTCTTTGTTGGCATGAGCAGTTGCCTCGACCACGATCTTTTCCAGTTCGGGGCGAATATCCGCTGGCAAGCCATTCCAGAAATCGGAAGTGGTAATGAGCATGTAATCGAGAATGCCGTGGTTCGTCTCGGTGACGTATTTCTGCACTTCATACAGCTTTTGGTCGTAGAAGTTCGAGTAGGGGTTCTCGGTGCCGTTGACCACGCCTGTGCGCAAGCCTTGGTACACCACGGAGAAAATCATCCTTTGCGCCTTGGCGTTCAAGGTCTTGAACTGTTCGGTGAGCACTGCGGAATCCTGCACTCGGAACGTCAGACCCTGGGCATCTTCGGGGTTGCGCAATACTCGGTTGGCCGACAACTGCTTCATGCCGTTGTGCCAATACGCCAGGCCGGTGATGTTGTTGCGCTCCATGGAGTGCAATAACTTCTGGCCAGCCGGGCTCGTTTGAAAACGGTCTACTGCGGCAATATCCTGAAACAAAAAAGGCAGGTCGAAGAGCTGCAAGGTTTTGGTGTATTGGTCGAACTTGGCCAGCGACCGCGCAATGATCTGCACGTCCCCCAAGAGCAACGCTTCCATTTCCTTGTCATCGCCGTACAGCGTGGAGTTGGGGTAAACCTCCACCTTGACCCTGCCTGGCAGGCGCTCCTCCACCAGCTTCTGGAACATCAAGGCGCCCTGGCCCTTGGGCGTCTGCTCGCCCACCACGTGGGAGAACTTGATCACGATGGGCTCGGCGGCGGCGGAGCCCAAGGCGCCGAGGGCCAGGAAACAGATGAGCGTTTTCAGCATGGTCTTGAACATTTGCCGGGTTTCCTCTGCATAGTCATGTGCACTGTTTCGCCAATGAAACAGCTGCAAGTCTAGGAGAAAAAACGCGGGGGACTGGGCGAGAAGAGGGCCTTCTCGCCGGCACCTCCTGGCCTGGCCGAATCAGGCTAGCTAGCGCTCAAGGCTCCAGCGACGGCCCCTTCAACTCGATCTGATTGCCATCCGGATCGCAGCAATAAATCGACAATCCCGTACCCTCCGCGCCAAAACGCATCTGCGCTTTCTCGACGGCCAACCCGGCTGCGCGCAGATGAGCGAGCAGGGCCTGCTCGTCAAACGGCTCGATGCGCAGGCAGAAGTGATCGACGTTATGGCCCTGCTTGCCGGCCGCCGCGCCACCCTGACGGCCCAAAGGTCCGTCGACATCCACCAGGTCGATCATCGATGCACCGGCTCCGAGGTGGATCAGGCCCAGATCGTCCCGACGTTTCCTGAGCTCGCAGCCGAACACCGACGTATAGAAGGCGAGGCTGCGCTCGATGTCTGTCACACGCAGGACGATGTGGTCGATGCGCTCAATGCTGAAGTTCTTCATGTCGGCCTCCGCATGGGTTCTGGCTCCAATGGGTCAAGTCACTGTAGCCAACAATTCCCACGGCGGGCGCGAGCTGATTCCAGGCAATGACAGGCTGTGTGGTATGACGACTTTTAGAGTCGTCATCTTCATGGCAAGGATGGCGTGACGAAAAATCTCCTATTTGTTTGGCTTTGTGGGTTGACATGCCTGGGTAAACATTCAAATAATCCGCCATGTTGTATGACGACATACAAATGCAAAATAACAACACGGTGGCCCCTTCCATGAGAATCACAGGCGTTCACGTCGAAATCTTTTCCACCCCGTCGCGTCGCGCCCAAGACAGTGCCGGCCACGCCCATCCCGGCGACGAAGTCATGATCAAGATGGCCCTGCTGCGAATCAGTTGCGACGATGGATCGGAGGGTTATGCCTTCGGTACGCCTGAGTTGATTCGCCCGCACATCATCGAATCCTTCGTGCGCAAGGTGCTGATCGGTCGCGATCCGATGGACCGGGAAAGCATCTGGCAGGACTTGGCGCACTGGCAGCGCGGCAGCGCCGGGCAATTCACCGATCGGGCGCTGGCCCTGGTGGAACAAGCCTTGTGGGACTTGGCCGGACGCAGGCTGAAGTTGCCGGTGCACAAGCTCATCGGCGGTTACCGCGACAAGGTCCTGGCCTATGGCTCGACGATGTGCGGTGACGATTTGCCGGGTGGTCTGTCGACGCCGGATGAGTACGGTCAGTTTGCCGAGAAGCTGGTCAAGCGCGGCTACAAGGCAATCAAGCTGCACACCTGGATGCCGCCGATTTCCTTCGCGCCAAACCCGCAAATGGACATCCAGGCCTGCGCCGCCGTGCGTGAGGCGGTTGGTCCGGATATCGCGCTCATGCTTGATGGCTACCACTGGTACAGCCGCATGGATGCGCTGACCATCGGCAAGGCCCTGGAGAAGCTGAATTTCGCCTGGTTTGAAGAGCCGATGATGGAGGACTCCGCCGAATCCTATGCCTGGCTGGCGGCCAACCTGGATATCCCGGTGCTGGGTCCGGAGAGCATCGCCGGTAAATTTCACAGCCGCGCCAGTTGGGTCTCGCAGAAGTCTTGCGACATCCTGCGCGCCGGCGTGGCCGGCGTCGGCGGCATCGGGCCGTGCCTGAAGGTGGCGCACCTGGCCGAGTCGTTCGGCATGGATTGCGAGGTCCACGGCAACGGCGCGGCGAACCTCGCCGTGGTGGGGGCGATCAGTAATTGTCGCTGGTACGAGCGTGGCCTGCTGCACCCGTTTCTCGACTACGAGGAAGTGCCGGCGCACCTCAACAGCCTCGTCGATCCGATGGACGCCGACGGTTATGTGCATCTGTCGGATCGGCCGGGGTTGGGCGAGGACATCAACTTCGCGTATATCGAAGCCAATACATTATCCCGGCACTGATGGCGCACTGCGTCCGAGGCTGAACGGCTCGGACGACAAGTCTTTATAAATATAAGAAAGGACTGAACCATGAAACTCTGGCCCAAGCGCCTGACCAGGCTGCTGTGTGTCATCGTGGCCCTGTGCACCGTGCAGGCGCCCGTCAGCCTGGCCCAAGGCGAAACACCCGCCGACCAATTGGTGGTGGGCATGAGCATGATCAACCTGCTGTCCCTCGACCCGGCTGCCGCGACGGGGCTCGAAGTGGCCGAGGTCAACGCCAACGTCTATGACATGCTCCTGGAGCAAGACGCGGCGAAGCCGGACACGCTGATTCCCGCCCTGGCCAAAAGCTGGGAAATCAGCCCGGACCGTATGCGCCTCACCTTTCAATTGCGCGACGACGTGCGCTTTCACTCCGGTGCACCGTTCACTGCGCAAGACGTCGCGTGGTCCTTGCAGCGCGTGGTCACGCTCAATCGCGCCCTGGCTTCGACCTGGAAAGCCTACGGCTTCACCGCCGAAAACGTCGTCAAACTGATGCGCGCCGAAGGGCCGCACACCTTTGTCATGGAGCTGCCGCGCAGCACCGATCCGTTGCTGGTGCTCAACACGTTGGCGACCTCGCCCAGTGCCTTCATCGTCGATCGCTCGGTGGCCTTGCAGCATCAGGTCGGCGACGATCAGGGCGCGGCGTGGCTGGCCACGCATACGGCCGGGTCCGGCGCGTTCAAGCTGGATATCTGGCGCGCCAACGACGTGATCCTGATGAGTCGCAACGATGACTACTGGCGCGGCGCGCCGAAGTTGCGCCGGGTGATCATGCGCAACATGACCGAGTCCCAGGCGCTGCGCCTGATGGTCGAACGCGGTGACCTGGACGTTGCCCGCGGCATGGCGGCCACCGACATCAAGGCCCTGGGCGCGGTCGATGACGTGCACATCCAGAGCATCGCCCGGGGCACGCTGTACTACGTGGCGTTGAGCATGCAGCAGCCGCTCTTCCAGGACATCCGCGTGCGCCAGGCGATCCGATTGTTGATCGACTACCAGGGCATCAACGACGTGGTGATGCCGCACTACGGCGTGATCAACCAACGGCCGATGCAACTGGGCTTGCCGGCGCGCCTGGACGATCCGGGTTATCGCCTGGACGTAGCCAAGGCCAAGCGCCTGCTGGCGGAAGCCGGTCACGCCGACGGCTTCAAGGTGAGCATCCGCTCGCTGACCGATCCACCGTTCATCAACATCGCCACCAGCCTGCAAGCGACGCTCGCCCAAGCGGGCATCCAGGCGACGATCATCACCGGCACCGGCAACCAGATCTACGGGGCGATGCGCGACCGTCAATTCGACATCCTCGTCGGGCGTGGCGGCGGCGGGGCGGAGCGCCATCCGCATTCGAGCCTGCGCGCCCTGGTGTACAACCCGGACAACCGCACCGAAGCCAAGTTGAGCAACTTCCAGGGCTGGCGCACCTCGTTCTTCGACCCGCAGCTCAACCAGTTGATCGAGCAGGCCGAGCGCGAGCGCGACCCCGAGCGCCAGCGGCAGATGTATGCCCAGGTCCAGACCCTCTACGACCAACAGGCCGGGGCAATCATGCCGGTCTCGCAAATGGTCGACGAGGTGGTGATCCACGCCGACGTGCGCAACTACATTGGCCACACCGCCGCCACCACGCGCCTTCGGGACGTCTACAAGCAGCGCTGAAATCGACGGCCCCACGGCCAAGGCAGGAATGAATATGTCGACTGCATCCTTTTCAATCTGGACCACCCGGGCCGCTTCGGCGACCCGGCGCGGCGGCTCGGTGGCGGTGACGCTGCTGGGGTTGCTGCTGCTGACTTTCTTTATCGGACGGGTGATGCCGCTGGACCCGGTGCTGGCCATCGTCGGCCCGGACGCCGACGCTTCGGCCTACGCCCAGGTGTACCAGGAGCTGGGCCTGGACAAACCGTTGTGGACCCAATTCGCGATCTACCTCGGCGACTTGATCCACGGTGACTTCGGCATGGCCTTGCTGACCGGCAACCCGGTCATCACCGACATCGCCCGGGTGTTTCCGGCCACGTTGGAACTGGCGACCCTGGCCATTCTGTTCGGCGTGCTGGCGGGGCTGCCGCTGGGTGTCTACGCGGCGACCCATCAGGGCCGTGCCGGTGACCATGTCGCTCGGCTGATCACGCTGTTCGGTTACTCCACGCCGATTTTCTGGATCGGCATGATGGCTTTCCTGGTGTTCTACGCCTGGTTGGGTTGGGCCGGCGGTGTCGGGCGGATCGGCCTGGCTTATGACGGGTTGATTCCGACGCACACCGGGCTGTTGTTGATCGACACTGCCTGGTCCGGCGATTGGGAAGCCTTTCGCAGCGCACTGCGGCACATCCTGCTCCCGGCGGTGATCCTCAGTTTCAACTCGGTCGCCTACATCAGTCGCATGACCCGCAGCTTCATGCTTGAGCAGTTGTCCCAGGAGTACATCATCACCGCCCGGGTCAAGGGTCTGTCCCAGCGCAAGATCGTCTGGGGCCACGCCTTCGGCAACATCCGCGTGCAGCTGTTGACCATTGTTGCGCTGGCCTACGGCGGGTTGCTCGAAGGCGCGGTGCTGATCGAAACCGTCTTCGCCTGGCCGGGCTTCGGGCAGTACCTGACGAGCAGTCTGTTGCTCGGCGACATGAACGCGGTGATGGCTTGCGTGCTGTTGATCGGCCTCATCTTCGTGACGCTGAACCTGATCAGCGATGCGCTCTACAAGATCTTCGACCCGAGGACCCGCTAATGAACCTGCCCCTTGCTTCCAGCGCAGCCGGCAGTGCCGCGCTGCCCGCTTCGAGTACGGCTGCGCTGGTGGCCAGCGCCACTCGACTGCTGCGATTTCTGCTGCGCAACCCGATGACGTTTGCCGGCCTGGTTGTGGTCTCGACCTTGATGGTGGTGGCGGCGTTGGCGCCGTGGATCGCCGGTCACGATCCCTTGTTGCAGAACCTTGCCGGCGCGTTGCAAGCGCCCAGCAGCGCGCATTGGTTCGGCACGGACGAATACGGTCGCGATGTGTTCGCCCGGCTGGTGTATGGCTCGCGCGTCACGCTGTACATCGTCTTGCTGGTGACGGTGATCGTCGGTCCGATCGGCCTGTTGGTCGGCACCGTTTCCGGTTACTTCGGCGGTTGGGTCGACAGCCTGTTCATGCGCATCACCGACATCTTCATCTCGTTCCCCAGCCTGGTGTTGGCGCTGGCTTTCATTGCCGCCCTCGGCCCGGGCCTGGAGCATGCGGTGATCGCCATCGCACTCACCGCCTGGCCGCCGATTGCCCGGCTCGCTCGCGCCGAAACGCTGCCGCTGCGCAACGCTGACTTCGTCGTCGCGGTTCAACTTCAAGGCGCGTCGAGTACCCGGATCATCCTGCGCCACATCATTCCGATGTGCCTGTCGTCGGTGATCATCCGCCTGACCATGAACATGGCGAGCATCATCCTCACCGCCGCTGCCCTGGGCTTTCTCGGCCTCGGCGCCCAGGCGCCGCTGCCGGAGTGGGGCGCGATGATCTCCACCGGGCGGCGCTACATGCTCGAAAGCTGGTGGCTGGTGGCGGCGCCCGGTGCGGCGATCATGCTGGTCAGCCTGGCCTTCAACCTGTTGGGCGACGGCTTGCGCGACGTCCTCGACCCCCGCAGCCAATCCTGAGGAAAGTCCCATGACTGAGATAAAACTGGCCGTACAGGATTTGTGCGTTGAGTTTCGCAATGCGGGCAAAACCTCGCTGGCGGTGCGCGATGTGTCGTTCACCCTGGGCCGGGAAAAACTCGCAATCGTCGGTGAATCCGGCTCGGGTAAATCGACTGTCGGCCGCAGCCTTTTGCGTCTGCATCCTCCGACGGCGCGGGTCACCGCCAAGACCCTGCGTTTTGCCAATATCGACTTGCTGGGCGCCAGCGAAAAGCAGATCCAGGCGATTCGCGGGGCGCGCATGTCGATGATCATGCAGGACCCGAAATATTCGCTGAACCCGGTGGTGCGTGTTGGCGAGCAAATCGCCGAGGCGTATCTCGCTCACCACAAGGTGCCCCATCGCCAAGCCCGGGAGCGGGCGCTGGACATGCTCGCCAAGGTGCACATCCGCGACCCTCGGCGGGTTTATGACCTGTATCCACACGAGGTCTCGGGCGGCATGGGCCAGCGGATCATGATCGCCATGATGGTCATCACCGATCCCCAGGTGATCATCGCCGACGAGCCCACATCGGCGCTGGACGTGTCGGTGCGCCGGCAGGTGCTCAACGTGCTGGAAGAGTTGGTCTGCGAGCGTGACCTCGGGCTGATTTTCATCAGCCACGACCTGAACCTGGTGCGGCATTTCTGTGATCGGGTGCTGGTGATGTACGCCGGCCGCGTGGTCGAGTCGATTGCCGCCGCCGACCTGGACAACGCCACCCATCCGTACACCCAAGGCTTGTTGGCGGCGTTGCCGAGCCTGGACCATCCGCGCGCCACGCTGCCGGTGTTGCAGCGCGACCCACACTGGTTGAACCCTTGAGGAGCCTGTCATGAGCATGATTGAAATCTCCGGCCTGAACCTCAGTTTCGGCACCGGCACGGCATTGAACGCGGTATTGCATGACGTCGATTTGAGCGTCGCTGAAGGTGAAGCCTTCGGGCTGGTGGGGGAGTCCGGTTCGGGCAAGACCACCGTGCTGCGTTGCCTGGCCGGACAGTACCAGCACTGGACCGGTCAACTGCAAATTGCCGGTCGGGCGGTGACACGCAAGCTGCCGCTGGACCACTACCGCACCGTTCAGATGGTTTTCCAGGACCCGTACGCCTCGCTGCATCCGCGCTACACCATCGACGCCGCGTTGCAGGAACCGTTGCGCATTCACGGCATCGACGGGCGTGGGCAAAAGGTCAGCGAGATCCTGCGCAAGGTCGGCTTGAACGACAGCTTTCGCTTTCGTTATCCGCATCAATTGTCCGGCGGCCAGCGCCAGCGCGTGGCGATTGCCCGGGCGCTGATCCTGCGCCCAAGAGTGTTGCTGCTGGATGAGCCAACCTCGGCGCTGGACGTCTCGGTGCAGGCGGAAATCCTCAACCTGTTGGCCGAACTGCGCCGCCAGGAAGGGCTGACTTATTTGATGGTCACCCACGACCTGGCCGTCGTTGCGCATTTGTGCGATCGGCTGGCGGTGATGCAGCAGGGCAGGGTAGTGGAGACACTCGACAGTCATCGGCTGGCAAACGATGGCGCTGCCCATGAATACACGCGCCTGCTGGTGCAAGCCAGCCGCGAC
This sequence comes from Pseudomonas agronomica, assembly GCF_025917275.1. Classification (GTDB taxonomy): domain Bacteria; phylum Pseudomonadota; class Gammaproteobacteria; order Pseudomonadales; family Pseudomonadaceae; genus Aquipseudomonas; species Aquipseudomonas agronomica. The sequence continues at coordinate 11,438 of NZ_JAOSHO010000121.1, forward strand.
ATACAACGAGTCCCTATCGCCGTTTGAAGTAACTAACCCGCTGTACCTGTTTTAAACCGCAGAACACGTTGAACCGCACGTTTCAATGCGCGCACGCGCTCGCCTGCGATTTGGCGTTCAACCCAACTATTGATTTCAACTTACAAGAATAAAAAACATGAAAAAGACCCTGGTAGTTTTGTCGATCGCTTCGCTGTTCACTTCGGTTGTCGCTCAGGCGGATACCGGTTATATCAACGTCCGCCATCAATACGCTGAAAAGACCCGCATGCACGCCGACCGCGCCAAGTTCGGCATCAGGCTGGATAACGGTGTGGGCCTGGAAGGCGAACTCAAATACAAGACTGCCGGTGACCGGGAAGATGTCGCTTTCGACAACACCGTCGGCAGCGGCCACGAATTTACCGTCAACTACCAGCACAAGATCGATGATCGCTGGACGCTGACGCCTTCGTTCGCCATGGAGAGCGACGAGGAGTCCACCACCTACAAGACGGGCATGCGCCTGGGCTACAAGATCACGAAAGAACTGAGCATCGCCGGTCGCTATCGCTACGACGTCAGCAAGCTGGACCGTGACCAGGTCGATCGCGACGTGCCGGACAATGCCCAGGACGACCAGACGATTCATCGCTACGACGTCTACATCAACTATGCGGATCAAGGACCGTGGGCGTATGAATATCAACTGACGTATTTCGATGCCGATTACATCCGCTATGACGGCGGCACCGATGACTATGAGCAGAATGCCGTGGTCAAGTACAAATGGGATAAGCGCTGGGCACCGTTTTTCGAAGTCGGTGATATCAAGGTCAACTCGGTGGACAGTGACCGTCAACTGCGGTTGCGGGTGGGGATCCAGTACAACTTCTTTTGAGTTGTGGGAGAGGTAGTCAACACTGAATAAAACTGTGGGAGCGAGCTTGCTCGCGA
>NZ_JAOSHO010000122.1 GCF_025917275.1 Pseudomonas agronomica
GGAGCAAGCTCCCTCGCCACGGAGTTTCCGAGCGCGGTTCCAGTAGGTCATTTCAGCTCATTCAGGCTCGCCAGCCCCCCTAAATCAGTTGATTGCAGCCCCTCCAGCCGAGCCCTGTCACAGAACCGTCATTCCCCACCCCTAGCGTGCCCTCCCAGTTGCCGGGCCGTTGCCTGGCGGATATTCGGATTCCTGGGGGAGGACCACCATGCAGCACCGCACCAGCACCGCCGGGCTCGTCGGTTTTACGTTTACCGCCTTGGCCATGGCCATGGCCGTGGCGAGCGAGCGCTTGAGCGCTGCCGAGCCATCGGCCACCGAGCACGTCGAGGTGGTCGGCCAGGCCGCCAGTATCGACCAGGCCCTCAAGGAGCAACGCAGCGCCGACAGCATCAAGAGCGTGGTGCATGCCGACGGCGTGGCGCAGTTGCCGGATGAGAACGTCGCCGAAGCGGTGCAGCGCCTGCCGGGCATCAGCGTCGAGCGCGACCAGGGCGAAGGTCGCTTCGTCAGCGTGCGTGGGCTGGGGCCGGACCTCAACAGCGTGACCATCAATGGCACGCTGGTGCCGGCCCCGGAGAGCGAGCGTCGCGCGGTCGCCCTCGACGTGCTGCCCTCGGAGCTGGTGCAGTCGCTGTCGGTGATCAAGACCCTGACGCCGGACATGGACGCCAACTCCCTGGGTGGCACGGTGGACGTCAAGAGCCTCTCGGCTTTCGACCATGATGGCCTGTTCTACACCGGCAGCAGCGAAGCCAGCTATGACAAGAACACCGCCCAGACCAGCCCGAAATTTTCCGGCGCCATCAGCGATCGTTTTAGCCTGGGCGACGGCATCGACAACTTCGGCGTCGCTGCCGCGTTGAGCTGGCAGAAGCGTGACTTCGGTTCGGACAACGTCGAAACCGGCGGTGCCTGGGACTTCGAGCAAGGCTCGCGGCTCGAAGAATTCGAGCAGCGCGACTACGACATCCGCCGCGAGCGCGCCGGTGGCGGGCTGAATTTCGACTACAAGCCCGACGATTTCAGCAGCTATTACCTGCGCACGCTGTACAGCCGCTACAAAGACACCGAAACCCGCAACGCCGCCAGCATTGCCTTCGACAACCCGCAGGCACCGGGCGAAATCGGGCCTGCCGAGGGCGAACGCAAGCTCAAGCAGCGTGAAGAGACCCAGGAAATCCAATCCTATGTCCTCGGCGGCGAGCGCCTGTTCGGTCTCTGGACCTTGAGTGGCCAGGCCGGCTACAGCGAGTCCAGCGAGGACAGCCCCGGCCATATTGCCGGCGCAACGCTCAAGGGCATCGATGATTTTGACGGCGGTTTCTACGACAGCGACAAGCCGCGGCCGATCATTGGCCCAGGCTTCTACGATCCCAACAATTTCAGCCTCGACAAGGTGGAGTGGGAGCAACAGAAAACCACCGACACCGAGAAGAACCTGCGCCTGGATCTGGCCCGCGATTACGACTTGAAAGGCTACGCCTCCCAGGTGAAGTTCGGCGGCAAGGTCAGCCGGCGCGACAAGGACAACGATCTCGACGCCTGGGTCTACGAGGATTTCGATGACCTGGGCTTCACCGACGAGCAACTCAATCTTGGCCAGTTCCAAAAGGGCACCGTGGATTACCGCCTCGGCCGGTTCGGTCCGGGTATCAGCGCCGATGCGATCAAGCAACTGCTGGGAGGTCTCGATCGCGATGCTTTCTTCGATGAGCAGGAGTCGCGGGTCAACGACTTCAAGATGAGCGAAGACATCAACGCCGCCTACCTGATGAACACTGTCGATGTCGACGATTGGCGCTTCATCGCCGGCATGCGCTACGAGGGCACCGAGTTCGAGGCCAAGGGCACCGGCGTCACCGACGGGGTCTTCACCGACACCGATACCCGCCGCCGATATCACCATTGGCTGCCGGGTTTGCACGCGCGTTATCAGCTGGACAAGAACACCCAGGTGCGCGCGGCCTGGACCAAGTCCGTGGTACGGCCAACCTTCGGCCAATTGGCGCCGGGCTTTGTCATCGACGATGACGAGGCCACCTTCGGCAACCCGGACCTCAAGCCGCTGGAATCGAGCAACCTGGACCTGGGCATCGAACACTTCATGGGCCGCGCCGGCACCGTCTCGGCGTTCGTGTTCTACAAGGACATCCAGAACTTCGTCTACAACACCGACCTGGCCGGCACTGGCGCCTGGACCGATTTCGCCGAAGCCCACAGCTTCGCCAACGGCGACAGCGCCAAGCTCTATGGCCTGGAACTGGCTTACTCGCAAAAATTCGATTGGCTGCCAGCGCCATGGAACGGCCTGCTGCTGGGCGGCAACGCGACGTTCAGTCGATCCGATGCGCAAATCGAAGGGTTCGACCAGGCCAGCGGCACCCGGCGCAAGCGCAGCATCGACCTGCCAAACCAGTCGGACACGGTCGGTAACCTGATGCTGGGTTGGGAAAACGACAAACTCAGCCTGCGCCTCTCTGCCAACTACAAATCGGCCTACCTGTATGAGCTGGCCTCCATCAGCGACCGCGACCATGACCTGTATGTCGATGCCCAGACCTTCGTCGATTTCAGTGCCCGCTATTCGCTGACCAAGAATCTTCAAGTCAGCCTGGAAGCCCAGAACCTTACTGACGAGCCGTATTTCGTCTACACCGGCCACCGCTCCTACAACGGCCAGTACGAGGAATACGGACCGACCTACAAGCTGGGGCTGACGTTTACCCATTTTTGAATAGACACCCATCCCCCTGTGGCGAGGGAGCAGTTCAAGTTTGGCTCCATGAAAAGGATTTTTCCGTTGAATACAAAGCTGTCTTTACCCAAGCATTACCTGCTGGCGTTGATCGCCTGCCTGATGACCAGCCACGCACAGGCCGCTCCGAGCCTGAAGCTGCAACCCTGGGCACAGAACCTGTCGGCGAACGCGCTGGCGTTCCTGCCTGGCGAGGCCGCCACCGGGCGGTTGTTGGCCGGACGCGATGGGTTGTTGCTGCTCGATGACCAAGGGCGTGAACTGACCCGCTTCAACGGCGCGTTCGATAGCCTGGATACCCGCGCCCTTGGCGCAAACGTGCTGGTGACCAGCCTCGACAGCGGCCGCCAGCAAGCGCTGCTGGTCAGCCTTGATCCGCAGACGCGCCAGTGGGGCACACCGCTTTATCTGCCAGTGCGGGATTTTCCGGTGAACGGCCTGTGCCTGTACCGCGACGAGGCGAGCAATCTCTTCGTGTTCCTGGTGGGTGAGGAAGGCCGGGGCGAGCAGTGGCTGGTGGGCCATGGCGAGCAGCTCAGCGAGCCCGCGCAACGGGTGCGCGGCCTGCCGCTGCCGCCGGATGCCACGACGTGCCAGGTACAGGACGATGCCAACCAATTGTTCGTCAATGAAGAGCGGGTGGGATGGTGGGCTTACCCGGCGTCCTCCGAGGCCGAGTCCGTGCGGGCGCCCGTGGCGATGCGAGAACCGTTCGGTGACATCCGCCAAGTGGCGGGCGCCATGGCTGCGCTGCCCGGGGGGCTGGTCGGTTTGGACCCGCAAACGGCGCAACTGCACCTGTATCAACACCGGGACCAAGCGTGGGTCGCCCAGGCCAGGGTGCCGCTAACGGGCCTGAAGGAGCCGGAAAGCCTCGCCGTGCGCCTGACGAAAACCGGCGCCCAACTGTTGCTGCGTGACGATGACAACGGTCGTCTCTACCAAGGTGAGATCAATTGGCAGCCCGCACCGGTGCCGTCGACGCCGAAATTGCCCAACGTGGCCGCCATCGCCCAGAGCGAGCCGGTCGCCCGTCAAGGTGATGCGGCGGATGACCCGGCGATCTGGGTCCACCCGATCACACCCGCCCTGAGTCGAGTGCTGGGCACCAACAAGAAGCAAGGCCTGTTGGCTTACGACCTGCAGGGCAAGTTGCTGCAAGAGCTGCCGGTGGGTCGCCTCAACAATGTCGATGTGCGCAGCGGCTTCAAGTTGGGCTCGCAGACTGTCGACCTGGCCGTCGCCAGCAACCGTGACCGCAACAGCCTGAGCCTGTTCAGCATCGATCGCGCCAGCGGTGAATTGCGTGAAGCTGGCGAAGTCCCGACGCCGCTCAAGGAAATCTACGGGACCTGCCTGTTCCAACCCGACAGCGGCGAGCTGTTTGCCTTCGCCAATGGCAAGGATGGGCAATACCTGCAATACCGCTTGCACGCTGCGGATGGCTCGATCAAGGGCGAGTTGGTGCGCCAGTTCAGTGTCGACAGCCAACCCGAAGGCTGCGTGGCCGACGACCTGCGCCAACGATTGTTTCTCGGCGAGGAAGACGTCGGCGTCTGGACAATTGATGCCCGTGCCGACCAACCGGCAACCCTGGGCAGCGTGATCAAGGTCGGCGCGCAACTGCACGCCGACGTCGAAGGCATCGCCTTGTACCGAGGCGCCGGCCACGACTACCTGGTGATTTCCAGCCAGGGCAATGACAGCTATGTGGTGCTCGATGCCCAGCCGCCCTATGCCGTGCGCGGTGCCTTCAGGGTCGGGTTGAACGCCGCGGCGCGAATCGACGGTGCTTCGGAAACCGACGGCCTGGAAGTGGTTTCCGCCAACCTCGGTGGACCCTGGAGCCAAGGCATGTTGGTGGTCCAGGACGGGCGCAAGCGCATGCCCGAGCAAGCCCAGAACTTCAAGTTCGTGCCTTGGGCCGACGTGGCGAAAGCGCTAGGCCTGCCTTGAGGGGCGCCGTCATCAACCGGTCACGAACATTTCATGCAATAGCAGCCCGACAGGAGTTCAACCCATGCAAGCCACACTGGAACATATGACGATCTGGGGCTTGATCAGCGACGCGAGCCTGCTGGTCAAGGCGGTCATGCTCACATTGTTATTAGCTTCGTTGCTGAGCTGGTACCTGATTATCCAGCGCAGCACGGTGCTGCAGCGCAGCGAGCGCCAATTCAACGGTTTCCTCCAGCGCTTTCGCAGCAGTGCCGATCTGCTGCCGCTGTACCGCGAAACGGCCCAGGCCCGAGCGGAGGACGGCGGCGTGTTGCCGGTTTTCCACGCCGGTTACCAAGCGTTCACCCAGTTGAGCCTGCCTTCGGGCAGCCCTGCCGTGGTGCTCGAAGGCGTCGAACGCTCGCTGCACGTGGCGATCAGCGAACAGGAGATCCAGTTGGAAAAGGGCCTGCAGTTTCTCGCCACCGTCGGCTCGGTCAGCCCTTACATCGGTCTGTTCGGTACCGTCTGGGGAATCATGAATGCCTTCCTGGGATTGTCCCAGGTGCAACAGGCCAGCCTTTCCACCGTGGCGCCGGGCATCGCCGAAGCCTTGATCGCCACGGCCATCGGCCTGTTTGCCGCGATTCCGGCGGTGGTTGCCTACAACCGATTGGCGGCGCGCGGGCAAACGCTGCTGACCCGTTATTACGCCTTTGGCAACGAATTGCAGGCGCGCTTGCATCACAAGCTGCACGGCGCCTCGGTAAACCTGGCGACGGCCGCGTGAAGGGAGAGGGCAGATGCTAGTCAAGCCGCAACGCAAGCACGGGCCCAAGGCCGAAATGAATGTGGTGCCTTACATCGACGTCATGCTGGTGTTGCTGGTGATCTTCATGGTCACCGCGCCGATGCTGACCCAAGGTGTGAAGATCGAGCTGCCCAAGGTTGCCAGCGAAGCCTTGGCCAACGACAGCCGCCAGCGGATCCTGACGTTGTCGGTGAAAGCCGAGGGCGGTTACTACTGGAACCTCGGCGGTGAGCTGGACACCCATCAGCAGACCGACAGCGCGGTGGACCTGGAGCAACTGCGCATGAAGGTGGCACAAGTCGTCGCCGAGCACAGCGATACCCAAGTCTATATCCGGGCCGATGGCCACGCCGATTACGCCCGGGTCGTCGCCGCCATGGCGGCCCTGCAGCAAGGCGGGGTAAGCAACCTGGGACTGGTGACCGAGGCTGAGCGATGACGGCGATGATCATGCACGGTTCGTCCACGGGTTGGCCCGCGCTTGGGCGTGACGGTTTTTGGAGAAACGGCTTGGCGGCAGGCGGTGCCGTGGCGTTGCACGCCGCCGTTGTCGTCATGCTGGCGGCGGGTTGGACGGTGGAGAAACCGCTCGTGGAGGCGCCTCGGGTGTTGCGTACGCAACTGGTTATCCTGCCACCGGCGCCGATTCCCGAGGCGCCCGCGCCCGTGGCAGTTGCCGCGCCGCCATCGATCGAAGCGCCTGCGCCACCGGTCGAGGCGCCACGTCCCAAGCCGGTCGAGACAACGCCTGATCCGCAGCTCCAGGCAAAGAAGCTGGAGCAGGCCGCCATAGCTCGCAAACGGGTCGAGGAACGCAAGCGCGAGCAACAGGCCGATGAGCAACGGCAGCGCCAGGAAAACGAACGTCGTCGGCAAGAAGCCGAGCAGCAGACTGCCCGGCAACAGGCTGTCGAGCAACAACGCCAGGCCCAACAGGTCGAAGCGCTCGCCCAGCAGCGTCGTGCCGAACAGGCGCGCCTGGCTGCCGACAGCCGCAGCTATCTGCCCCTGAGCAAAGAGGCCCCGGACTATCCGCAACGGGCACTGGACAAAGGGTTGGAAGGCGATTGCACCGTGGAATACAGCGTAACGCCGGAAGGGGAGATCGAAAACCCGAAGGCGCTCGATGGCTGCCACCCATTGTTCATCCGACCGTCCCTGGCGGCCGCCCGGACATTCCGCTACCAGCCGCGGATCGTTGATGGCAGGGCGGTCACGGTGCCGGCGGTCAGAAATACGTTTCACTACCGAATCAAATAGTCTGGTGGGCCTCGGTGGTGGGCCGGTGCTGGCGCAGCAATTCGATTTGTTGGGCGGGGACCAAGGTGCGCAACGATTTATAAAGCGCCCGGGTTTCCAGCAGGTTCCACACGCGCAACATGGTTTCCAGCGCATCGAGGGGTTTGCTGATGAAGTCGCGCGCCCCTAGTGCCAGGGCACGCAGGCGAGTGTCGCGGGTAGCGTCGGCGGTCAGCACCAGGATCGGCAGATAGTCATTGGCCGGGATCCGCCGGTTGAGTTGCTCCAGCACGGCGAAGCCGTCGAATGCGGGCATGTGCAGGTCGAGGATGACCAGGTCCGGCTCGAAACTGTTGAACAGGTCGAGGGTGCGCAACGGCTCGGTGCTGCTCAGCACATTGTGCAGCCCCTCGCGGGCCAGTAATTGCTCCATCAGGTCCAGGTTGGGGCGCTGATCGTCAATGATCAGGATGCGCAGATCGCGATTCATGCGGACTCCGGTAGATAACGTTCGAGATGGCCGAGGAAGGCCTGGATATGAATGGGTTTGGTCAGGATCGCCGTCGCACCCGCGTCGTGCAAGGCGCGGTGGGTCAGGTCGCTGGCATCGGCGGTGATCATCAGCACCGGTGTGGACGCGGTGGCCGGGGATTGGCGCAGGCGGCGCAGGACTTCCAGGCCTTCCAGGTCAGGCAATGTCACGTCCAGCAGGATCAGTTGCGGCGCATGCTGGCGAGCCAGGTCGAGGCCCATCTGGCCTTGCATGCTCGACAACAACTGGATGCCAGGACGGCGTTGCATCAGGGTTTCGATCAGGGCCAGGCTCGACAGGTTGTCTTCGATGCACAGCACCTTGCCGTCGAACTCGGTGCGCGGGCGCGCCACTTCCAGCGTAACCATGGGGGGCAGCTGAGACCCGGATACATGAGCGCAGGGGAGTTGCAGGGTGAAGCAGCAGCCTTGTCCCGGATCACTGTGGACTTGCAGGGTGCCTTGCATCATTTCCAGCAGGCTCTTGCTCAAGGAAAGCCCGAGTCCTGTGCCTTCGACCTGGGGATCCGCGCCGAGGCGTTCGAACGGTTTGAACAACTGATCCAGCAGTTCGAGGGCGATGCCATGCCCGGTGTCGCTGATGGCAATGCTGACGTTGGGGGCTTGGAAAATGACCTCGATGCGCACCTCGCCACCCGGCTGGTTGTACTTGATCGCGTTGGAAAGCAGATTGAGCAACACTTGGACCAGACGCTGGCGGTCGGCAAGCACACCGCTGCCATCGGGCAGCGAAGGCAACTCGGCAAGACGGATCCCGGCATCGGCCGCCATCGGCGATACCAGTGTCAGCGCTTCGTGGAGCACGGCCGGCAGCGCAATCGGTTCGATGTTCAGCGGCAGGCGGCCGGCCTCGATCCGGGCGATGTCGAGCACTTCGTTGATCAATGCCAGTAAATGCTGCCCGGCACGCAGGATATGACTGACATGGGGCCGCTGACCGGCAACGGAATCCATGTCCAGCAGTTGGGCGAATCCCAGGATGGCATTCAACGGTGTGCGCAGTTCATGGCTCATGCGCGACAGAAATTCACTCTTGGCCCGACTGGCGCTTTCCGCTTCTTCACGGGCCTTGCGCAGTGCTATCTCGGCGGCTCGCCGGTCGGTGATGTCGCGGGTGATCTTCGAAAAACCGCGCAAGGCGCCAGTGCTGTCGTACTGCGTGGTGATCACGACGCTGGCCCAGAAGCGGCTGCCATCCTTGCGGCAACGCCAGCCTTCTTCCATGTAATGGCCGTCGCGGGTGGCCTCGCGCAGGGCCATGTCCGGGTGTGCCGGGCATTCTTCGGCCAGGTAGAACAGCGAGAAATGCCGGCCGAGCACTTCCTGTTCGGTATAGCCCTTGATCCGCTCGGCGCCGGCATTCCAGGTGATGACGTGGCCTTGGGCGTCCAAGGCGAAGATCCCGTAGTCCTTCACGCCATCGATGATCAACCGTAGGCGTTCTTCGTTATCACGCAAGGCGCGCTCACGCTCGGCGAGCAACTGCCCGGCCTCCACCAGGCGGGTGCCCAGTTGGCCGATTTCGTCCCGCTCCGGCGGTTGCGGCAACAGCGGTTGGCCCAGCGCCAGGCGTTGGGCGTTGCCTTGCACTTTCTGGACCCGGGCGACGATGCCCTTGGACAGGAACAGCACCGCGACGACAGCGCCGAACAGCCCGCACACCGCTGCGAGCAGGGTGGCGAACAACAAGCGCATGCGCGTGGCCGAGGCGGCGGCGCTGCGCTCGGCGAGCAGGGCGTCCTCGCGGATACGCATGGCGCTGATCTGTTCGCGCAACACGTCAAGCACCTGTTTGTTTTCGATCAGGATCGCGGTAATGGTCGCGGTGTCGTCGCCCTTGCCGGTGCGCAAGGCGAGCAGCCCGGCGAGCTTCTCGGTAATCAGCGGGGTAATCGTCTTGAGGTGCTCGCGCATCCTGGCGTCGCGGATATTGTGATCCAGGCGCTGCAACGCGGCCTGGATCTTCGGTGTGGCCTGCTCGTAGCCGGGCAGGAAATCTTCGCGCCGGGTCAGCAGGTAACCGCGCACGCTGGCCGCCGCCTCGGCCAGCAAGGTGTGCACGGCCTGGATATCGCCTTGTACCAGCAACACTCGGCGAACGTCTTCTTCGGCGCGGGCAGTCTGGCGTTCGGTGATGTAGATCAGCACCAGCGACAGCAACAGGATCACCAATGGAAGGGAAATCACCACCAGCGCCTTGCCCCGCAAGGGCAGGTTGGCCCAACGACGGGCTGCTAGAAATCTCATGGTCAGTGTCCAGACGGTTGGGCGACGAGGCCCAGGGCGACACCGCGCACGGCGGCCTGGGTCCGGTCGGCGGCGCCAAGCTTGCCGATGACCCGCTCCACGTGCGCTTTCGCCGTGCCCGGGGCAATGCCGAGTTTCTCGCCGATCTCACGGTTGCTGAACCCGCTGGCCACCAGGCCGAGCACTTGGCGTTCGCGGGTTGTCAGGGCTTGCACTTGCGGGGCTCCGTTGGCGCCACGCTCGGTCATGCGTCGCAACAGGCGGGCGCTGACCGAACTGTTCAAGGCTTCTTCGCCTCGGGCGACGCGGGTGAGCGCATCGAGCATTTCGGCGCGGCTGGCGTCCTTGAGCAGATAACCGACCGCGCCCGCGCCGATGGCGGCTTCGAGGTGGTCGGGGCTGTCGTCCATGGTGAAGATAATGACTTTGATCCGTGGCTGGCGCTGTTGCAGGATGCGCGCGGCGCCGAGGCCGTTGAGCACCGGCATGCGGATATCGAGGATGGCGATGTCCGGTTGCAGTCGTTCGCACATGTCCAACGCCTCCTGACCATCGCGGGCCTGGCCCACGACTTCGAACCCCTCGGTTCCGGCCAGCATGGAAATGAACCCTTCGCGGGTGACTTCGTGATCATCGGCCAGCAGCAGGCGCAAGGGACGGTTCATGCAGGCACTCCGTGAGCTGGCAGGGGCACGCTGGCCAACAGGCGAGTGCCGCCGTCGGGTTCACTGCAACAGCTCAGGCTGCCGCCCAGCAGACTGGCGCGTTCCTGCATCGCTGCAAGCCCCAGGTGACCGGCACCCTGGGTTTCGATGGGCGGTTGCAGGGCAAATCCTCGACCATCGTCCTCGACCCGCAACGCCACCCAGCCGTCGCGCATGGCCAATCCCAGGGACACCCGACTGGCCCGGGCATGCTTGAGAACATTGTTGATGCCTTCCTGGGCAATGCGGAACAGCGCTATTTCGATGTTGCCCGGCAGGCGCGCGACGCTGTGCTCGACCCACTCCACCGCCAGGCCGGCGTCGCGCAGGCGGTCGGCTTCCTTGTCGACGGCCTTGTGCAAGCCGAAATCATCCAGCACGTGCGGCCGTAAGCCGCCGATGAGCTGCCGGCCTTCGCCGACGCAGTTCTGGGCGAGGACGAGGATGGCTTGCAGTTCGTCGTCCAACGCGGTCGGCAGGGGCGGGCAGCGACCGGCAAATCCTTGCAGGCGTTGATGCAGTCCGGCGAGGTTTTGGGCCAGGCCATCGTGCAGGTCATACGCCACGCGCTTGCGCTCGTCTTCCTGGGCGCTGAACAGCCTGTGGACCAGCTCGGACATGGTGCGCTCGCGGGCCTGGAGGGTTTGCAGCAGTCGGCTGTTCTCCAGATGCGCGGCCAGCAGCGTCGCGAGCAATTGCAGTGATTCGATGTCTTCGTTGTCAGGGGCGCCCAAGGGCACGCTGTTGCCCAGCAGCAGGGCGCCGAACACGATGCCGTCCGCGCCTCGCAATGGCATGCGCAGGACCTGCGCCAGGGCTTTTCCCGGGCAGTCCAACCACTGCGGTTCGGGCGCCGACGGGTGCGCGAGGCTGGCAAGCAAATCGAGTCCATCGCCGCTGCCGTGGCTGGCAACGGTTTGCAACGTGGTTTCCGGTGTCCATTCCAGCAACAGGCCATGGTCCATGGCGACAAACGCACACGCCCGTTGCACCGCGCGCTGGCGCATCTGCGCCAAAGGCAGCCGGGTCAGCTCATGGCCGGTGCCCAGCAAAAGCCCCAGGCGTGCCGCCCGGCTCTGCGATTGGCGATATTGGCTGCGCATCGCCAGGGCGCTACCTGGGTCGTGGGGTGGGCTTTGCATGGGGAAACTCCAGCGTGGAAGGGCACCGGCCCAGTAAGTGAATGGCTTCATTAGACCTTGTGATCAATACCGGGACTATCTGCCGAATGGCATAGGCGATCGGCACCGGTTGGCCGATGGCGAGCGCCACGCAGGTCGGCAAAGTGGGGCCATTGAAACCCAAAGGACCACAACGATGAAAATGAAAACCTGTGCCATCGCCGCTTTTTTCCTGCTGGCTGCTCCATTTGTCCACGCTGCGGAAACCGTGCCGTTCGTGTATCGCACCGTCGCCGAGCAACCGCAGAAGCAAACCGACCGGGAAATAGCGGGGCTGTTCGACCGCTGGAACGCGGCACTGCAAACCGGCAGCGCCAGCGCCGTGACCGCTCTCTACGCGCCGGATGCGATATTGCAACCGACTGTTTCCAACAAGGTGCGCAGCACGCCTGAGCAGATCCAGGATTACTTCGTGCGCTTCCTGGCAGGCAAGCCGGTGGGCGTGATCAATTACCGGGAAATCCGTCACCTTGGGCCCGACGCGGCGATGGACAGCGGAGTTTATACCTTCACCCTGACCCAGGCGGACGGTTCCAAGCGCGAAGTCCAGGCGCGCTACACCTTCCTCTACGAGCGACTCGACGGGCAGTGGAAGATCATCAACCATCACTCGTCGGCCATGCCCGAAGTGCCGAAGACACTTCACGCAAGCCACTGAGATCGGCGGTAACTTCGGACCAGGGGGCGGCTGAAATCCTGTGGCGGTTGGAGATCCGATGTGTGAGCGAGCCTGCTCGCGAAAGCGGTTGCACAGTCAACGAAGATGTTGGCTGTGGTTCCGTCTTCGCGGGCAAGCCCGTTCCCACAGGTTTTTTGTGTTGTTGCATGTGCCAGATGTCGCCGCAGAACCAA
>NZ_JAOSHO010000123.1 GCF_025917275.1 Pseudomonas agronomica
AAGCAGCCGTTACCCAAATAACGGATATACACCCCACCCCAAAAACCAGCTCACATATGGGTAGCACCAGACCGCCCATGTTAACCTTGCGCCCATCGCGGAAAAGCCGGGCCAATGCCCCTCCTTTTGCCTACACCCTTCAACGAGCTTTGCCTGACACCCATGAATACAGCCGTGAACGACCTGTCCTCCCACACGCCGATGATGCAGCAGTACTGGCGCCTGAAGAACCAGCACCCCGATCAGCTGATGTTCTACCGCATGGGCGACTTCTACGAGATCTTCTACGAGGACGCGAAGAAAGCCGCCAAGCTGCTGGACATCACCCTGACGGCGCGCGGGCAGTCGGCGGGCATGGCGATTCCGATGTGTGGGATTCCTTACCACGCAGCGGAAGGTTATCTGGCGAAGCTGGTCAAGCTCGGCGAGTCCGTGGTGATCTGCGAACAAGTCGGCGACCCGGCCACCAGCAAAGGGCCGGTGGAACGCCAAGTGGTGCGGATCATCACCCCGGGTACCGTCAGTGACGAAGCCTTGCTGGATGAGCGCCGGGACAACCTCATTGCCGCAGTCCTCGGTGACGAGCGCCTGTTCGGCCTGGCCGTGCTGGACATCACCAGCGGCAATTTCTCGGTGCTGGAAATCAAGGGCTGGGAAAACCTGCTGGCGGAGCTGGAGCGGGTCAATCCGGTGGAGCTGTTGATTCCCGATGACTGGCCCAAAGACCTGCCGGCGGAAAAACGCCGTGGCGTGCGTCGTCGGGCACCGTGGGATTTCGAGCGCGATTCGGCGTTGAAAAGTCTCTGCCAGCAGTTCGCCACGCAAGACCTCAAGGGCTTTGGTTGCGAGAACCTGACCCTGGCCATCGGTGCTGCCGGTTGCCTGTTGGCCTACGCCAAGGAAACCCAGCGCACCGCCCTGCCCCATTTGCGCAGCCTGCGTCACGAACGCCTGGACGACACGGTGGTGCTGGACGGCGCGAGCCGACGCAACCTGGAGCTGGACACCAACCTGGCCGGCGGTCGCGACAACACCTTGCAATCGGTGGTCGACCGCTGCCAGACCGCCATGGGCAGCCGCCTGCTGACCCGCTGGCTGAACCGTCCGCTGCGGGACCTGACGGTACTGACAGCGCGCCAGTCATCCATTACCTGCCTGCTGGACCGTTATCGTTTCGAGCAGTTGCAGCCGCAGCTCAAGGAAATCGGCGACATCGAGCGGATTCTCGCGCGGATCGGCTTGCGCAACGCCCGTCCCCGTGACTTGGCGCGCCTGCGCGATGCCCTCGGCGCGCTGCCTGAACTGCAAGTGGCGATGACCGACCTCGAAGCACCGCACCTGCAACAACTGGCGCGCACCACCAGCACCTACCCGGAACTGGCCGCCCTGCTGGAAAAAGCCATTATCGACAACCCACCGGCGGTGATCCGTGACGGTGGCGTGCTGAAAACCGGCTACGACGCCGAACTCGACGAGCTGCAATCGCTGAGCGAGAACGCCGGCCAGTTCCTGATCGACCTCGAAGCCCGGGAAAAAGCCCGTACCGGCCTGGCCAACCTCAAGGTCGGCTACAACCGCATCCACGGTTATTTCATCGAACTGCCGAGCAAGCAGGCCGAACAGGCCCCAGCCGACTACATTCGCCGCCAGACCCTCAAGGGCGCCGAGCGATTCATCACCCCGGAGCTCAAGGCGTTCGAAGACAAGGCGCTATCCGCCAAGAGCCGCGCTCTGGCTCGGGAGAAGATGCTCTACGAAGCGCTGTTGGAAGACTTGATCAGCCAGCTCCCACCGTTGCAGGACACCGCCGCCGCCCTGGCGGAACTGGATGTGCTGAGCAACCTGGCCGAACGCGCGCTGAACCTGGACCTGAACTGTCCGCGCTTCGTCAGCGAGCCTTGCATGCGCATCAGCCAGGGTCGCCACCCGGTGGTCGAGCAGGTCCTGACCACGCCGTTCGTGGCCAACGACCTGAGCCTGGACGACAATACCCGCATGCTGGTGATCACCGGTCCGAACATGGGCGGTAAATCCACCTACATGCGCCAGACGGCGTTGATCGTGTTGCTGGCCCACATCGGCAGCTTCGTGCCTGCGGCGAGTTGCGAATTATCCCTGGTGGACCGCATTTTCACCCGGATCGGCTCCAGCGATGACCTGGCTGGCGGTCGTTCGACGTTCATGGTGGAAATGAGCGAAACCGCGAACATCCTGCACAACGCCACCGAACGCAGCCTGGTGCTGATGGACGAAGTCGGTCGCGGCACCAGCACCTTCGACGGCTTGTCCCTGGCCTGGGCTGCGGCAGAACGTCTGGCCCAGTTGCGGGCCTACACGCTGTTCGCCACGCACTACTTCGAATTGACAGTGCTGCCGGAGAGCCAACCGCTGGTGGCCAACGTCCACCTCAACGCCACCGAGCACAACGAACGCATCGTGTTCCTGCACCATGTGCTGCCCGGCCCGGCCAGCCAAAGCTATGGCCTGGCAGTGGCGCAGCTGGCCGGCGTGCCAAGCGACGTTATCACTCGCGCCCGCGAGCATCTGAGCCGCCTGGAAACCACCAGCCTGCCCCACGAAGCACCGCGCCCAACCAAAGGCAAACCGGCCGTGCCACAGCAAAGCGACTTGTTCGCCAGCCTGCCGCATCCGGTGCTCGATGAACTGGCCAAGCTCGACCTGGACGACCTGACCCCACGTCGGGCACTGGATTTACTCTATACATTGAAGACACGGATCTAACGCACGGGCTTTCAAGCTGTTAGAATCTCGCGCGGTTTGGGATGCTGCTGCCTATTAGCCTGGGTTTGCAGATTATCGCTCCCGAACCCCGCGACCCCCACCGTGAAGGGGCTTCGCCGCAGCCGCCTGAGGAGAGAATTAGAAATGACCTTCGTCGTCACCGACAACTGCATCAAGTGCAAGTACACCGACTGCGTAGAAGTGTGTCCGGTGGACTGCTTTTACGAAGGGCCGAATTTCCTGGTCATTCACCCGGACGAGTGCATTGACTGCGCGCTGTGTGAACCGGAATGCCCGGCGAATGCCATTTTCTCGGAAGACGAAGTGCCCGCCGGCATGGAGAACTTCATCGAGCTGAACGCTGAACTGGCGGACATCTGGCCGAACATCACCGAGAAGAAAGACGCCCTGCCGGACGCTGAAGAGTGGGACGGCAAGCCAGGCAAGATTGCAGACCTCGAGCGCTGATCTTTCCTGCGTCACCAAAAGGCCCCTTGTGGGCCTTTTTGCTGCCTGGAGCCAAATCGCAGGCAAAAAAAAGGGGCGGTTTGACCCGCCCACATTTTTTCCCTAATCCCTTTAATCCTTTTCATCGTCCTGATGAATCGCGTCCTGCGATGTCCTTCCGTTCCCATCATCCTTGACGGGTGTGTCTGTCCGTCGACACAGGACTGATATTAGTGTTTTCCCGGGTGAGTGCAACGCGGCTGATACAGCCGACCGGCTTTGTCACATGCTGTTCATCAAGCATAATTTTCTTATAAATCAGTTAGATAAAGACTATCCACACTACTTATTAGCCATCTGTCCCGACGATTAAAAACCGATCGCTTACGCAACAGTAGGCAAAGGCTTACAAGTTGAAGCTACAAATAGAGCGAGCTTGGAGAAACGCCTCTTTTAAAACGCAAAAGTTCCGAACCTGCAGCTGGATTGGCTGCCGTCATCGCGAGCAAGCTCGCTCCCACAGTGGTTCTGTGTTGGGTAGCAAACTTGGGTCCGCTGAGGATCCAATGTGGGAGCGAGCTGGCTCGCGATGAGGCTGGCACATCCAACGCCGTCATTGGCTGTGAGACCGCCTTCGCGAGCAGGCTCCACGGTTGAATCGAAATACAACCGCCTGGGTCAGACTGCCTCGCTTTTGTTGATCTGGGGCGCCCCTCATAAAAAAACGGCACTTCTCATTTCTGAAGAAGCGCCATTTTTTCAAGTGAACAACATTACAAGCCGGTCAGGGCGTTTTCTGCTGCACTTACCTCGGTGTTACTGAAACAACGACTCGCTCGACAGGCCATTCTTCTCCAGGATCTCCCGAAGACGCTTGAGGCCTTCAACCTGGATCTGCCGAACCCGCTCACGGGTCAACCCAATCTCCAGTCCGACATCCTCCAGCGTGCTGCTTTCATGCCCGCGCAAGCCAAAGCGGCGAATCACCACCTCCCGTTGCTTGTCAGTCAGTTCCGAAAGCCACTGGTCGATGCTCTGGGACAGGTCATCATCCTGCAACAACTCGCACGGATCGGTGGGTCGATCATCGGTGAGGGTGTCGAGCAAGGTCTTATCCGAGTCCGGCCCCAGGGAAACGTCCACCGAGGAAACTCGCTCGTTCAGCCCCAGCATGCGTTTGACCTCGCCCACCGGTTTTTCCAACAGGTTGGCGATCTCTTCGGGCGAAGGTTCGTGGTCGAGCTTCTGGGTCAGTTCACGGGCAGCCCGCAGGTAGACATTCAGCTCCTTGACCACATGGATCGGCAGCCGGATGGTCCGGGTCTGATTCATGATCGCCCGTTCGATGGTCTGGCGGATCCACCAGGTCGCATAGGTCGAGAAACGGAAGCCGCGCTCAGGGTCGAATTTCTCGACGGCGCGAATCAGCCCCAGGTTGCCCTCTTCGATCAAGTCCAGCAGCGAAAGCCCGCGATTGACGTAGCGTCGGGCGATTTTCACCACCAGGCGCAGGTTGCTCTCAATCATGCGTTTTCGGCCGGCAGGGTCGCCACTTTGCGACAGGCGTGCAAAATGAACTTCTTCCTCGGGGGAGAGCAGCGGCGAGAAACCGATTTCGTTGAGATACAGCTGAGTGGCGTCCAGCGCCCGGGTGTAGTCGATGTACTTATGTTGTTTAAGTGAAGCGGAGTGTTTGGATTTGGCACGAACGGAAGGTGGAGTCGCCCCTTCATCATTCGACATCGAATCCATAGCGATGCCGGTCTCCATCAGGAGAACCTCATCGTCGATGTCAAACTCCGGCACTTCTTTACTGAGAGCCATTGTTATAGTCCTTTGGTGAGTTCGACCTCAAGCTCGAGCGACGCCTTTATCCTTGGCAACGCTGGAGCCTGTTCCCTCTACGTGACGGAACAGGCTGACATGCAAATCAACGACGTGGCAGGAATTGCAGCGGATCTACAGGCTTACCTTGTCGGCGAATCTCAAAATGCAGTTTCACCCGGTCTGTACCCGTCGATCCCATTTCGGCAATTGTCTGCCCGACCTTGACCTGCTGCCCCTCCCGAACCAACAGCCTGCGGTTGTGACCGTAGGCACTGACGTAGGTATCGCTGTGTTTGATGATCACGAGTTCGCCGTAGCCCCTCAAACCACTCCCGGCGTACACAACCGTGCCATCAGACGCGGCCAAAACAGGCTGTCCCAAATCCCCAGCGATATCAATTCCTTTATTCAAACTACCGTTTGAAGAGAATTTTCCAATGAGAACGCCATTAGAAGGCCATCCCCAGCCAGTCGGGGCGGGGCCTGCCGGAGGCAGTGGCGCGGCCGCCGGTTTGTTCGCGACGGACGGTACTGCGGTCGTCCCAGCCTCCGCCGGGCGCCGGATGACGGTGGTTTTACTGGACGATGACGGCGTCGAACCCGACTGCGTGACGACTGCGGTTGGCGTTGAACCTGAGCGACCGTCAAAGCGAATTGTCTGACCTGGGTGAATCGTATAAGGCGCAGGAATGTTGTTCCGAGCCGCGAGCGCTTTGTAGTCCCAGCCATAACGAAAAGCGATGGAAAACAGCGTATCGCCGCGACGGACTACATACTGCCCGGTCGTTACTGTAGGACGGGCTGGCGTCGCATTGTTGCGATCGACCACCCGGACATTACCCGACGGGGTACTGGAACAACCGACCAGCAAGGTACTCAAGAAAAGGCCAGTCACCAGGCGCTTAAAGCTCGTGATACCCATACGCTGCGCAATGACTGTGAGACTCACCCGCCGCTCCCTTTGTGGTGGCTGAAGAAAATTGAAAACTGCCTGTCCAGGCAGACATGTTGTCTGCGGCTGGCCGATACCGCGCTTCTATAAAGGAAGCGCGAGGCCCCGCCGCACACGTTTGCTCGACGCTGTTGAACGCCGTTTGGCCATCCGGCGCTGGACTCATCGGCGCTGCTGTAAGACACAGCCGAGGCCGTGGAATTCAGCGTCTGTTTATAAATGCTCAGGCCAACGGCCCATTGAGCAACGGCACGAAACGCACCGCGCCCAGGACGTGTCGCGAAAAGCCATGTTCTTCGCGCACGATCAACATCAGTTGCTGGACTTCGCCCGCGCCCACCGGAATGACCATCCGCCCACCGGGAGCGAGCTGATCCAGCAAGGCCTGGGGTACGTCGGTAGCGACGGCCGTCACGATGATGCCGTTATAAGGTGCCAGGGCTGGCCAACCTTCCCAACCATCGCCCCAACGAAACACCACGTTGCGCAGGTTCAATTCCACCAGGCGTTCCTTGGCGCGATCCTGCAGCACCTTGATCCGCTCGACGGAGAAAACCCGCTCGACCAACTGCGACAACACGGCCGTCTGGTAGCCCGAGCCCGTGCCGATCTCCAGCACTTTGTCCAGCGGCCCCGCCTCCAGCAGCAACTCGCTCATGCGAGCGACCATATAAGGCTGGGAAATGGTCTGGTTGTGGCCGATCGGCAATGCGGTGTCTTCGTAGGCGCGATGGGCCAGAGCCTCATCGACGAACAAATGCCGTGGCGTGCGTCGGATGACTTCCAGGACCTGGGCGTTGGACAGGCCTTCTTCGTAAAGCCGCTGGATCAATCGCTCCCGGGTGCGCTGGGAGGTCATGCCGATGCCTCGGCGCAACATATCGTCTTGTTCACGCGCCATCAGTGCAGCCCCTCCAGCCAGCCATCAAGATGCCGGAAGGCTTCGTTGAAGGTTCGATCGAGCTGCAACGGCGTGATCGAGACATAGCCTTGCATCACGGCATGGAAGTCCGTGCCGGGCCCGCCATCTTCGGCGTCGCCGGCAGCGGCAATCCAGTAGCCAGCCTTGCCGCGCGGATCAACGACATGCATTGGCTTGGCGGCGCGGGCACGGTGGCCCAGGCGAGTGAGTTGGATGCCTCGAATATGATCGAGCGGCAAGTTCGGAATGTTCACGTTCAGTACCGTGCGCGGCGGCAGATCCAGCTCACCGTGGGCCTCTACCAGCTTGCGGGCAAAGTAGGCGGCGGTGGGCAAGTTGTCGACCTGCCGTGAAACAAACGAAAAGGCGAACGAAGTATGGTTCAGGAAACGACCTTCCAAGGCTGCGGCGACCGTGCCCGAATACAGCACATCGTCGCCCAGGTTGGCGCCCAGGTTTATACCTGAGACCACCATGTCCGGCTCGCGCTCCAACAGGCCATTGAGACCCAGGTGCACGCAATCGGTTGGCGTACCGTTGAGACTGATGAAACCGTTGTCCAGATAGCAAGGATGCAGCGGACGGTCGAGCGTCAGCGAGCTGCTGGCGCCGCTTTTGTCCTGGTCCGGGGCGATCACCACGCACTCGGCAAAATCCGCCAGCGCAGCATAAAGCGCGGCAAGACCGGGTGCTGTCACCCCGTCGTCGTTAGAAATCAGAATACGCATGGGCTGTCCGTCTGCCCCACCGGCACCAGATCGACGAGTTCGCGCACCAAGACAGTGGCGAAACATCCGGCCGGCAGGACGAATTCCAGTTGCAGAATGTCAGGCGAAGGATAATGCCACGACAGCCCGCCAATGGGCAGTCGCAGGATGCGACGTTCGTGACTCATTCCCGCGTTTATCAACCAATCTCGAAGGTCAGCCTCGCCTTGGGCAATGGCCTGCTCCAGCTCGAAAATCTCTCCGGCAGCGGGCGAAGGTCCCTCGCCCCACTGCGGCCCGGTCGGGTGCAGATCGAGAATCGCCAGGCGCGGATCGCTGCACTCGGCCTCCCCGGCCGGAAAGAAGCTACGGCTGTCGGTAAATGCCAGCAAGTCGCCCACCCGGGCTTGCTGCCAGGTTCCGTCGGCCACCCTGGCTGCCAGCACTTTGTTGAACAGAAAACTGCGCGCCGTCGACAACAGCCGCGAACGTACGTTGCGCTGTTCCGGCAAAGCCTTGCGTGCAGCCCAGGCGCGGGCATCGACCACGTTCCCGCCATCGTGGCCAAAGCGCTGGGTGCCAAAATAGTTGGGGATCCCCAGACGCACAATTTGCTGCAGACGCGCTTCGATGGCGTCCTTGTCACCCTTGAACTGGGTCAGGCGCAAGGTAAAGCCGTTGGCCGAGTGAGCGCCTCGCTGCAGCTTGCGCCGGTGGCGAGCGACCTTGAGGATTTTCAACGTGTCGTTCTCTGCCGCCGACAAATCCGGATCGGCCTTGCCGGGCAATTGCACGCTGAACCACTGCCGGGTCAGGGCCTGACGGTCCTTGAGCCCGGCGTAGCTGACCGTGCGCAACGGTACGCCGGCGGCCTTGGCAATACGCCGGGCAGCCTCTTCGGTGTTCAATCCACGTTTTTCCACCCAGATCCACAAGTGCTCGCCATCGCCGGTCAGCGGAATGTCGAGCACTTCATCAACCTGGAAATCTTCAGCGCTGGCCTTGAGTACCGCACTGCCCAACGATTCACCATGGGCCCGTGGCCCCAACAGTTCCTGTTCGGTCATGGGCGCAGCAACAAGGCAACGGAATGGACGGCAATACCTTCTTCGCGACCGACGAAGCCAAGCTTCTCGGTGGTGGTGGCTTTCACGTTCACTTGGTCCAACTCAACTTGAAGATCCTCGGCAATCAACTGGCGCATCGCCTCGATGTGCGGGGCCATCTTGGGGGCCTGGGCAACGATGGTGTTGTCGACGTTGCCCACTTTCCAGCCCTTGGCGTGGATCAGCGAAACCACATGGCGCAACAGCACGCGGCTGTCGGCGCCTTTGAATTGCGGGTCGGTGTCGGGAAAATGCTTGCCGATATCGCCAAGGGCAGCCGCGCCGAGCAGTGCGTCGCTCAAGGCGTGCAGCAGGACATCACCGTCTGAATGCGCTAGCAGCCCGAAGCCGTGTGCGATCCGCACGCCGCCCAGAGTAATGAAGTCGCCTTCAGCGAAACGGTGAACATCGTAGCCGTGGCCAATACGCATAAAAAAACGCCCCGATTTTTGTCAGGGCGTGATTCTACCTGCATTAGGCGTTCAGAGCGCGTGCATGATGCTGCAAGTGTTCATCAATGAAGCTGGCGATGAAAAAGTAGCTGTGGTCATAGCCCGGTTGAAGGCGCAGTTCCAACGGATGGCCGGCCGCCTTCGCCGCTTGTCGCAAGGCCTCGGGCTTGAGTTGGTTGGCGAGGAAATCATCGCGATCCCCCTGGTCCACCAACAGCGGCAGCTTTTCGCCCGCCTCGGCGACCAACGCGCACGCATCCCACTCGCGCCATTTCGAGCGATCTTCCCCAAGGTAGCGAGAGAACGCTTTCTGTCCCCAAGGGCAATCCATCGGGTTGTTGATTGGCGAAAAGGCCGACACAGAACGGTAACGCCCTGGGTTGCGCAAGGCGCACACAAGCGCGCCATGCCCCCCCATGGAATGACCGCTGATGCCACGTTTATCCGAGGCAGGGAAATGCGCTTCGACCAGTGTCGGCAATTCCTGCACGACATAGTCATGCATCCGATAGTGCCGCGCCCAAGGATCCTGCGTGGCGTTCAGATAGAACCCAGCCCCCAGGCCGAAGTCCCATGCACCGTCCGGATCGCCCGGCACGTCGGCACCACGGGGGCTGGTGTCCGGCGCGACGATGATCAGCCCCAGCTCGGCAGCCATGCGCTGGGCACCGGCCTTTTGCATGAAATTCTCGTCGGTGCAGGTCAGTCCGGACAACCAATACAGCACCGGCAATTTGCCGCCCTGCTCGGCCTGCGGCGGCAGGTACACGGCGAACACCATGTCGCAACCAAGCACGTCGGAACGATGCCGGTAACGCTTGTGCCAGCCGCCGAAGCTTTTTTGGCAAGAGATGTTTTCGAGGTTCATGGTCAATACATCAGCGGCAAGCTACAAGCTTCAAGCTGCAAGTGGGCGGGTGAACCGACTTGCAGCTTATGGCTTGAAGCTTGTGGCTGCTCCTTAGAAATGAATAACAGTACGGATGCTCTTGCCTTCGTGCATCAGGTCGAACGCCTTGTTGATGTCTTCCAGGCCCATGGTGTGGGTGATGAACGTATCCAACGGAATCTCGCCCTTCTCAGCCATGTCCACGTAGCTCGGCAGTTCACTGCGACCGCGCACGCCACCAAACGCCGAACCACGCCAGACGCGCCCGGTCACCAGTTGGAATGGACGGGTGGCGATTTCCTGGCCAGCCCCGGCCACGCCGATGATCACCGATTCGCCCCAGCCTTTGTGGCAACACTCCAGCGCGGCACGCATCAACTGCACATTGCCGATGCACTCGAAGGAAAAGTCCACGCCGCCGTCGGTCATGTCGACGATGACTTCCTGGATCGGACGGTCGAATTCCTTAGGGTTGACGCAATCGGTGGCGCCCAGTTGCTTGGCGATTTCGAACTTGGCCGGGTTGATGTCGATGGCAATGATGCGTGCGGCCTTGGCTTTCACCGCGCCGATCACGGCCGAAAGGCCGATGCCGCCCAGGCCGAAGATCGCCACGGTGTCACCTGGCTTGACCTTGGCGGTGTTCAACACGGCGCCGATGCCCGTGGTGACGCCACAACCCAGCAGGCAGACTTTTTCCAGCGGCGCTTCTTTAGGAATCTTCGCAACGGAGATTTCCGGCAGCACGGTGTACTCGGAAAACGTCGAGGTGCCCATGTAGTGGAAAATTGTCTCGCCCTTGTAGGAGAAGCGCGACGTACCGTCCGGCATCAGGCCTTTGCCCTGGGTGGCGCGAATGGCCTGGCACAGGTTGGTCTTGCCCGATTTACAGAATTTGCACTGGCCGCACTCCGGCGTGTACAGCGGAATCACGTGGTCACCCACCGCCACCGACGTCACGCCTTCGCCGATGGCCTCGACAATGGCGCCGCCTTCGTGGCCGAGGATCGACGGAAAGATCCCTTCCGGGTCAGCACCGGACAAGGTGTAGGCGTCGGTATGGCAAACGCCCGAAGCCACGACGCGCAACAGCACTTCGCCCGCCTTGGGCATGGCAACGTCGACCTCTACGATTTCCAGGGGTTTCTTGGCCTCGAAGGCAACGGCGGCGCGTGACTTGATCATCCGGATACTCCAGCAAATAAAAACGAGACATGGAGTGTAATCCTCTACCAGAAAAGGAATAATCCGGCCAAAAGCAAAACATTATTGCCGTACAGGGATAATCGTCATGTCGGATAACCGTTGGGAAGGCATCGACGAGTTCGTGGCCGTGGCCGAATGCAGCCAATTCACCGCCGCCGCGGAACGGCTCGGGGTTTCGTCTTCCCATATCAGCCGACAAATCGTACGGCTTGAAGAGCGTCTACAGACACGACTGCTCTACCGCAGTACTCGCCGCGTGACGCTGACCGAAGCCGGGCAAACCTTCTTGCAGCATTGCCAGCGTCTGCAGGACGGACGCGAGGAAGCACTGCGGGCCGTTGGCGATTTGACCAGCGAACCCAAGGGCATGCTGCGCATGACTTGCGCCGTGGCTTACGGGGAACGGTTTATCGTGCCGCTGGTGACGCGGTTCATGGCGATATACCCGCAGCTGCGGGTGGACATCGAGCTGAGCAATCGCCCGCTCGATCTGGTGCATGAAGGGCTGGACCTGGCGATTCGCCTCGGCCGGTTGCAGGACTCGCGCCTGGTGGGCACGCGCCTGGCGCCGCGACGGATGTTTTTGTGCGCTTCACCCTCTTACCTGGAGCGCTACGGCCGGCCGCACAGCTTGTCGGAACTGAGCCGTCACAACTGCCTGATCGGCAGCTCCGACATGTGGCAACTGGAGCAGAACGGGCGGGAGTTTTCCCAGCGAGTACAGGGAAACTGGCGCTGTAACAGTGGGCAAGCGGTGCTCGATGCGGCGCTTCAAGGGGTGGGTCTGTGCCAGTTGCCGGATTATTACGTGCTGGAGCATTTGAACAGCGGTGCGTTGATTTCGCTGCTGGAGGCGCATCAGCCGCCGAATACGGCGGTGTGGGCGTTGTACCCGCAACAGCGACATCTGTCGCCGAAGGTGCGCAAGTTGGTGGATTACCTGAAGGAAGGGTTGGCTGAGCGGCCGGAGTATCGGGGGTAATCGGAGTTCTTCGTTGCCTCGGGTGA
>NZ_JAOSHO010000124.1 GCF_025917275.1 Pseudomonas agronomica
GTGGGAGCGAGCCTGCTCGCGAAGGTGGTGTACAGGCTGGCTATGAATTCCAGGGCGAGCTGCGGATCACTTCAACGAAGTTCATCGGCTTGAACCCCGGCTCCTGATCCCTCAGCACGTCGGTCTTCACATTGCCGAAGGTGGTTTGCGGACGATGCCGCAAGCCGTCGGCGAAGGCGCAGATGATGCATTCCTTGAAGCCTTCCCCCCGGGGATGCGCATGCGCCACTGCGTCGCGCTGTGCGGCGGGGAATGCGGCGTAATCCATGCCCAGCACGTCCATCTCCACGCCAGCGGTCACCAGGGCGACGTTGGGGCGCAGGTGCTTCGGCACGCCGGGCGTGGTGTGCAGCGCGATCGACAGCCACACTTGCTCGATGTCGTCATCGCTCAACCCGTAGGGCTTGAGAAACGCTGCGGCGGCATTCGCGCCGTCCACCTCGAAACGCTCATCGTCGCTGCGATAACCTTCGACCAGCCCGATATCGTGGAACATCGCGCCGACGTAGAGCAGCTCCGGATCGTAAGCCAATTGCTGGCGTTGGCCGCTCAACGCGCCGAACAGGAACACCCGGCGGGAATGGTGGTACAGCAGGTCCGATTCAATGTCGCGAATATATTCGGTGGTGGCCCGGGCGAGGGCGCTGTCGGGGATCTGGATGCCGGCGATGCTGTTCATGCTGCTCTCCTCTTCGCGGTGCGCCGTGGCGGCGCTGAGGTTCCAGTCTGTTCGCCGGGGTATGGCGCAGCAATCGCGCCATGGCTGCGATTACGGCCAATGAACTCAGGTTTCATGCCATCTGGCTTCTGCGCGCCGGATTGGCTAGGGTTCGGTGGTCAATCCGGACAGGTCAGCCAGAATCATGGAAAAATCCGTCGCCATCGTGATATTCACAGGCGCGCAGTCCCTGGACGTCAGCGGCCCCATGGATGTGTTCTGCGAAGCCAATCGCTTTCTCGCCGCCCAGGATCGCTATCGGCTGGAAGTGATCGGCGTGGAGCGGGGTGCGACGTCGTGCTCCAACGGAATGTCCCTCAATTCCCACTGCCATTTCAGCGAAGCGTCAGAGGCGTACGACCTGTTGCTGGTCGCGGGCGGGCCGCAATTGCCGTTCATGGACTTTGGCCCGGCATTCAATGCCTGGCTGCGCGAGGCCTGCTCACGGGCGCGGCGCTTCGGTTCGATCTGCAATGGCGCGTTCATGCTGGCCCGGGCGGGGTTGCTTGATGGACGGACCGTCACCACCCATTGGGGCGATGCGTCGGCGCTGGCGCAGATGTGCCCCTCGACCCGGGTCGAAGCCGATCGGCTGTACGTGCAGGACGGCGAACTCTATACCTCGGCGGGCGTTACGGCAGGCATCGACCTGTCGCTGTTCCTGCTGGCGCAGGACCACGGGCCGGACGTCGCGCTGAACGTTGCCAAGCGGCTGGTGGTGTTCACCCAGCGTTCAGGCGGTCAATCGCAGTTCAGTCCATTCCTGGCGCCCCATGCCGAGCCGACTTCCACCGTGGCCCAGGTCCAGGCGTACGTGCTGGCGAATCTCAACGCTGACCTGGGCATCGCCGACCTCGCCAACGCGGCGAACATGAGCCCACGCAATTTCTCCCGGGTGTTCAGCCGGGAGGCGAAGGTCACGCCCGCGGAGTTCGTCGAGCAGGCCCGGGTGGACGCGGCGCGCGTGATGCTGGAAAGCACTCGGGCACCGCTCAAGACCGTGGCGTACCAATGCGGCTTTCGCGATGCCCAGCACATGCGCAGCGTATTCAATCGGCGGTTGGGCGTGACGCCGCAACAGTTCAGGTTGAATTTCGCCGCGATGCTTTGAGTTTATTTTTTCAGTGCGTCGTGGGCCTCCAGCGCACGCAGGGAATAGATATAGGCCGCGCCGGCATTCAGCGAGACCGCCGTCGCCAGGGTCGCGGCGATTTCTTCGCGGGTCGCGCCGGCCTTGATCGCGGCGTCGGTGTGTACGCCGATGCAGCCGTCGCAACGGGTGGTGATCGCCACGGCGATGGAGATCAGCTCGCGGGTCTTGGCGTCGAGCACGTCGTTCTCGGCGGCGGCTTCATCCAGGGCCATGTAGGCCTTGACCATTTTCGGATTGCTTTTGCCCAGGGCGCCAAAGGCGCTCTTGATGGTAGGCAGCAGCTCGGACCAGTTATTGAACATTGCATGGACTCCTTTGGGATAAACGGGTTTGGGCCCTTGTAGTCTTGACCATCAATGGCGATCGGGCCTGCTCGTGCTCGAAAAGATTTACTCCGCCCTGGCGGGCAACAGCTTCAACGTGCCGTGGGTGTTGGCTGTGACCTCTTCTTCGGCCAGGTGCGCCTGGTGATACAGCCCCTCGATGTAGGCTTCGGCCTGGTCCTCGTAATGCTTGTCGAACGGCACGCCGCTCTGGCCCACGGGATTGATGGTGACGCTGTGGGCCGGGTCGGCGAAATCGATGATGCGCCGGGTGGAGGGACCATAGGTCACCGGCCAAGGCGCCGGACCGATCCTGGCCGAGAGGTTGTTCGGCACTTCATGGGTGCCGGGGGCGGCGAATGGGCCGACGTTGAAGATTCGTTCCAGCGGTTTCTGCTGGCCCAGCGGATGGCCGTGGGTCAGGGTGTGAGCCTGGCCCCACTGCCATTGGCTGGCATCCTCGCCCAAGGTGGCCTTCAGGTGTACCAGGGTTCGGTGCCAGGCCTTGATGACCATGTCGGCACGGGTTTCGGTGCCCAGCGTCGAGCGATCGTCCCACCACGGCGAGTCCTTGGCGGCGGCCAGGCGCGGGAGCGCGGCGTCAATCACGCGGGTCGACAGCGCGGTGTCGAAGAAACTGTCCCCCAGTTCATCGCGCAGGGCGACGTCGGCCAGGTCAAACAGGAACTGGTTGAACAGCGTGGCGCTGACGGAGTCCAGCGGGTAGTCGCCCTTCCATTCAGCCAGTTGCTCCACCCATTTGCGTTCCTGCGGGTCGTTGACCGCTTCGCGCAGGATCGGCAACAAGGGCGCGAGCAGGCGCGGACCGTAGGCGGTGGCGGTGCCCAGTTGCAGCTTCTGGGTGGTCTGGATGTCCCATTTGGCCTGCTTCTCACTCAACTCCCGGTCGAGTTGCTGGCCGCGGTCGGCGAGGTTGTAGTAGCCGGGAATCTCGATCCCGCTGGCCGCCACCGGTTGGAAATTCGCCGAGAGGATGTAGCCCCGGGCCGGGTTCTCTTCCTGGGGGTTGCTGCTGAAAGGGTAGAAACCGTCTTTATCCGCTTCGGTGCTGCCGCCGTCGAGGATGAAACCTGGCTTTACACCCACCGGCCGCTTGGGCAATTGGGCCGCGGCCCACCAGCCGATATCGCCCTTGGCATTGGCCCAGACCACGTTCAGGCCGGGTGCGTGGATCTTGGCCGACGCGCCGCGAGCCTTCGCCAGGGTATCGGCGCGGTTGAGCTGGTAGAACGCGTCGAGGATCGGGTTGCGACTTTCCAGGTATCCCCACCACATGGCGATTGGCGTCTTGCCGGCGTTGGCGCCGAGGGCATCGTTGACGATCGGTCCGTGGGGCGACTGGCGCAGCACCAGGGTCACGGGCGCCTGGCCCTTCACCGCGATCTGTTGTTCGCTGCGGGTCATGTCCACCCATCGGTCGCGGTACCAGACCTGTTCGGGGTTGTCCGGGTTGACCTTCTCGGCCACCAGGTCCAGGTCGTCGTTCTGGAACATGGTGATGCTCCAGCCGAAATCCTTGTTCATACCCAGTGTGGCAAACGGCAGTAGGGCCTGATATTGGCCGTAGAGTTCGAACCCCGGTGCGGACAGGTGCGCCTCGTACCACACCGACGGCGCGGAAAAGCGGATATGCGGATCGCCGGCCAGCAACGGCTTGCCACTGTGGGTGCGACTGCCGGAGACCGCCCAGGCGTTGCTGCCTTCGAACTGCGGCAGGCCGTTGTCGGCCAAGGCCTGCTCGCTCAGCCGTGCGAGGGCGTTGAGGTCTTTCCAATCGCTGGCGGTCAGGGTCGAACCACTGGTCGGGCCCTGTTGCAGCACGCCTTGGGGCTGCCAGTCGAGATCGAAGATGTTCAGGTAGTCGGCACCGAGCTGGTCACGCACGTAGGTCAGCAAGGGTTCGGTGCGAAAGGCCGCGGCAAAGCTGTAGGCCATGTAGCCAACGATGCTGGCAGTGTCTTCGGCGGTGAAGGGGCGCTTGGGAATGCCCAGCACATCGAACTCCAGCGGCCGGGTGTGGGTTTGCTGATAGGCGTTGATGCCGTCCAGGTACGCCTGCGTCGCGATCCAGGCCGGCGATTGTCGATCCTGCTCGGCGACGTAGCTGGCGGCGCGCTCGCGAATGCGCAGGCTGCGCATCAGCTTGTCGGTGTCGAGCAGCTTGGGCCCGAGGATTTCCGCCAGTTCGCCCCGGGCGAGGCGGCGCAGGATTTCCATCTGGAACAGCCGGTCCTGGGCATGGACATAACCCAGGGCGCGGTACAGGTCGGTTTCGTTTTCGGCGCGGATGTGCGGCACGCCACGTTCGTCGTAGCGCACGGTCACCGAGCCTTGCAGCCCCTGCAACTGCACCGTGCCCTGGCGGGTCGGCTGCTTGCTGTAGAGGTAGCCGCCCGCGACGATGATTGCGGTGACGATCAGCGACAGGAAGGCGACGAGGGTGCGTTTCATGGTGGATCCTTATTCGAGTGACAGCGGTCCCATGATCTTGCTGCTGATTCCCTGTTTAACATGCAACCGCGTCCCGGTGCATCGTTCCTCGGTGGGATTTTCCTTTCAACCGAATCGCCCACGGCGAGGGCGCTTGGCCTGTAGGAGCTGGCGAAGCCTGCGATCTTTTGATCCAGATTCAATGGGTAGTGAAAAGATCGCAGCCTCGCTTCGCTCGGCAGCTCCTACAGAGCTCAGTGGGAGCAAGCTTCCTTGCCACGGGAAAGCAGGGAGTGTGAGCCGGAGTGTCGCGAGGGCTGGCCACAGGAGAATACCCGTGGCCAGCGAGGAGGGAAGGATGCCGGACCGTCTGGCGATGGCCCGGCGTTTTTTCAGCTTGGTCGGGTGGTGGGCGTGGCTTCGGTGGACGGTCCGCCCTGGGGTCGCGCTTCGCCGCGTTCTGCCAGTTCCATATTGTCGCCCGCCTTTTTCGGCCTCGTTACCACCCCCTTGGCAAAGTCAGCGGTGATGTTCAGCGCGGAAAGGGTGCTTTGCGGAACCACCTGGGTCAGGCCCCGGGTGACGTGATAGGCGTTCTCGAGGTTGCGGGTCAAGCCCTCGGTCTGGGTATGGGGCAGGGTGTCGCGGTTAGGGTTGGTAACGTTCTGCCACGGTACCTGCGCTCGCTTGGTCAGGTCGTCCGTGCCATCGCCCAATGCTTTATTTTCCAGCGGTGCCGCCACGCTGTTGGCGAAGAATGGGAGCAGCGTCAGGCCGGAGGAGAAGAAGGTCGTGACAATCTGCTCCATTTTCTCCCGGACATCGGGATTTTCACCCACCGCGGCGGCGTCTCCGACCCCGGTGCGCATGGCGATCCCCGGACCGACACCGACGATTCGGTTGGTCAAGTCGCTGACATTGGCCATGCTGATCGGGTTGAGCTTGCCAGTCGCTTCGGCAAACGCCTTGGGCAGGAGTTCTTTCCATTCGCGGTTTTCCTTCGTGACGCGATAGGTGGGGATCTGCTCGTCGCCGTGGGTCTGGGCATATTTGGCCACCGCCTGGCCGCCCGCCATGAAGGTGCCGCCCACTGCCGAGGCGACGCTGCGAGCCGCGATGCCAGAGGCGTTGACGGACGTGAACTGGTCTATCGTGTCCCGTACCGCATGGGCCGCGCCGAAGGCGAGGTAACCGGTGAAGTCGCCGCTCATGGTGCCGAAGTTGTTGGCGTTCTGTTTCAGTTTGAAATCGGCTCGCTTGTCGCTCTGTGTCGCGTCGAGAGTGTCACGTTGGGCGTTGGCAACCCGCCGTCCGTTCACGGTGATGTCCTGCAGGGCCTTTGGGTACACGGCCAGCGGGTCGACCTTTTCCAGCCCCCTGCCGATGGTCTTGTCGACGACGACTTGGATAAACGGGCGCAGACCGTCGCTGATTACCTTGTGGGCGGTACCAAGGACGGTTGATGTCGCCGCCACATGTTTTCCAAAGGACTGATCCGCCATCGCCTCGTCGATCGCCGCCGTGCTTGCGCCGAAGTGTCCGGCAGACGCGAAGCCCTGGGGGATCCCCGCGTCGGCAAAGACGGCCAGGCCCGTCACGAAGCCGCTGTGGGTCTTGAGTTCGGCCACGTAGTCCTGGCGTCCGACATTCTTCAGCGCGGTGTCGAGCACTTCGTTTTTCTTCGTGGCTTTTGCCAGTTCGCTTGTGGTACCAGGCTTGTCGTCATCTTTCTTGAGGAACTCGCCAAGCTCATCCCGGACCTCACGCAACTGGCTCAACTCGTCGTTCGCCTTGTCTCGGTCGGCCTGGGGCAGGCTCTCGTTGCTCGCCGCTTGTTGCGCGTGCTCGATCCGGCTTTCCATGAACCTGTTCAGTCGCTGGGGCATGTCTTGCGCCATGGCTTGCGTGACGCCTTTTGCATAACCACGGAAGGCTTTATGGCTGCTCTCCAGCAGCTTGCGATCGTCTTCTCCCGGGGTTTGGTCGATCACTTCCTGGCACAGCGAGTGATAGGCGCCGAGGGTGTTACCGACGCGCTCGCAATGCTTGTCCCAGACGGCTTTGAAACCGCCGCTTTCTTCCCTATCGGCCTCGTTCTTTGCGAGGTACTCGTTGAAATCCTTGACGAATGCTTCGGTTTCCTCGTGGCCGGACAGCATTGGATGAGGCGTGCCGCCAAGTTCGGCAAGGTGCTTTTGTATGTCCTGATAGCTTGTTCCTGGCGCGTAGCTCAGTGCTTTGCCTTCCAGGCTCATATGCGCTCGTGCAAAGCCGATGGGGTCCTTTTCGGGATCCTTTTTTCCAAGCCTGCTGATCATCCCCTGCAGACGCTCTTGTTTGACCTGGAGCGTTTCCTGGGTCTTGTCGGCTGCCTTTCCTTCAAAGTGATAAGGCACCAGTGGATTGGTGGAAGGACGCACTTGCCCGGCCAGGCTGGTGCCCACCGGCGTGATCCGATCATCCTGCTGCTGGTGCAATGGCGCCGAACTTGAGGTGGCGCCTGCTGATACTGCTGGCATGTCTGTTCTCCTTTCCTAGATCGACAGGGCGTTGTTGAGCCCTGTACTGCGCGGGGTGGGTTTTTGCTGGGCGGGCTTGGCGGCTTGGCTTGGGCTGGCGCCGTCGAAGAAGTAGCCCTCCCGCCAGATCAACGCCATATCGGCGGCACCGCCCATCAGCCCGAGCAGGCGCTCGGCGCTGAGGTTATCCAGGGGGACGTGGCCGATCAGGATCACCTGTTCGCTGTCGCGGTTGTACGACAGCGACGGGCAGAACGCGCCGCTCAGCAGGTACAGGTTGGTTTCCAGCAGCCGTTGCATGACCGCTTCGCGATTCGCCACGGGCAACGGCCCGAAGCCGCAGTAGATGAACACGTCTCCCTCGCCCACGCCGGGTGTGTGCTTGAGGGAAAAATCGACTTCCTTGACCGACAGGTTTGCCTGTTCGTAGAACGCTGACGGGGTAGGAATCATCGTGAGTTCGCAGAGCTGATCGATCAGCTTGCAATAGGTGGGTGACGCCATGATTGACCTCGCATTGTCATCCAGGCACCGACGAGCGCCTGCTGCCCCTGTTGAGTGACACCTGCGCCATTTCGGTTCCACACCACCGCGTGGAACCGCTGGCCGGTGATCCGCCACCCAATGGCGCCACCTCATTCAAGGTTGACCGCCCATGTCCCGATCACTTGCACTTCCGCCGGCCCTTCGATTTGTCCCCAAAGGGTTGTCCATGCTCGCCGTGGGAACCTTGCTGTACGGGTGCCAACACCTCGAACCACAGCTGACCATCGGCGATCGTTTTGCCAATGAGCCGTATCGCGCCCAGTTGCGCTGGCTGGAGCCGGCACCCACCGACACGATCATCGAGATTGCCGAGTCTTCCTCGCAAAGCGGTAGCGGTGGCAGCCTGTGGGCTCGGATGCGCCAGGGGTTTTCCTTGCAGGCCAAGACCCAAGGGGTGGCGCGTATCGACGAACAACGCCGCTGGCTGATGGAGCGCCCGGCGTTTCTCACCCAGACCGGACGCGCCGGCAGCCGTTACTTGCACTTCATCGTCGGGGAACTGAACAAGCGCAACATGCCGCTGGAGCTGGCGTTGCTGCCGGCGATCGAGAGCGGGTTCAACCCCAATGCGCAATCGCCTGCCCAGGCCTTGGGGCTCTGGCAGTTCATTCCCGCCACGGGTCGTCGTTATCAGTTACAACAACGCGGCGACTACGACGAGCGTCGAGACATTCCGTCGTCCACCCGGGCGGCCCTGGATTATCTGTCCTACTTGCACGACTACTTCGACGGCGACTGGCTGCTGGCGCTGGCCGCCTACAACGCCGGGGAAGGGCGGGTGCGCGACGCCATCACCCGGAACCGCGCGCGTGGCCTGGCGACCACTTACTGGAACCTGTCGTTACCCGGAGAAACCCAGAACTACGTGCCACGGTTGCTGGCGCTGTCGCAGTTGGTCAACGCGCCTGCGAGCTACGGCGTGAGCCTGGCGCCGATTGCCGACCAGCCGTACTTCCAGATGGTCGCGTTGGCGCAACCCGTGGACCTGGCGCAACTGGCGCAGTTATCCGGCGTCCATGAACGCGAGTTGCGCATGCTCAATCCGGCCGGGCGCGGCCGGGTCAGGGGCCGTCTGCTGATGCCGGTGGACGCGTCGCGCAGGTTGCTGGCACAACCGGACATGATCGCCAAGGCGGCGTTGCCTCGGGCAAGTGGTGATGAGCAAGTCGCTGCGTCTCCGGACGCCGGTGTGGCCGAGCCGCAGGTCGCGGAGGTGGTGCCGCCGCCGGGGGTTTGAGCGGGCTGTGCAATGAGTTGCCGATATTCAATCCGTGGCGAGGGAGCTTGCTCCCGCTGGATTGCGCAGCAATCCCATTCGTTTGATGGGCGCTTCGCACCCAAGCGGGAGCAAGCTCCCTCGCCACGGATCCAGCGCCGGGTGTCCGGTTCAGAGACACCCCATCGCCACATTCGCCAGGCCGCGTGCGCGTGGGTCCATCAAGACGTAGGAGCCAATGGTGTTGCAGGCAAAGCCGAACGCCACGCCGCGCTCGGGGTCGGCAAAACCGATGGTGCCGCCGGCGCCCATGTGGCCAAAGGCGTCGGGTCCCATGCCGTAACTGCCGTTCGCCACGTCCGACTGGTTGAGCATGATGCCCAGGCCGAACCGCGTCGGTGTCTGGATGGTCGGGTCATATTCGGCGCTGTGCTCGCGCAGCATTTCGTTGAGCAGTGGCGATTCCAGCAGTCGCCCGTCGAGCAGTCCTGCGTAGAATTCCGCCAGGCTGCGGGCGTTGCCGTGACCGTTGGCTGCCGGCTGGGTCATGCGCTTCCAGCCTGGTTCGTTGCTGCGGCCCAGTACCATCGGCGGGTTGGCGAAGGCCAGCGCGCTCATCGCTGTCGGCTCGGTGAGCACATACTGCAGGACTCGACCAAAGGCTTCATCGTCGACTTCATCCTTGGTACGGGCCATGTAGGCGCAGCGAGCGATGGTCGCGTCGTCCAGGCCGATATGAAAATCCAGCCCGAGCGGCACCGCCACCCGCTGGTGGATGCTTTGCGCCGGGCTCACGCCATCCACCCGGCGTAGCAGCTCACCGAGAATCCAGCCGAACAGCAACGGTGAATAGGTCTGTTGTTTCCCGGCATCGACCCAGGGTTGTTCCTCGGCGATCAGGTCGATCATGGTGTCCCAGTCGTAAAGGGTTTCCGGCGCGAGGGGCGTGCGCAGCGCCGGCAGCCCCGCGCGGTGGCAGAGCACTTGCCGCACGGTCGTCGAGTCTTTGCCGGCGCTGGCGAATTCGGGCCAGTAGCGGCAGACCGGTGCGTCCAGGTCCAGGCGTCCTTCGCCGACCAGTTGCATGATTGCCACGGCTGTGAAGGGTTTGGTGCAGGAAAACAGGTTGAGCAGGGTGTCGTGCTGCCAATGGCTGTCCGGTTCCGGCCCGGCGATTCCGGCCCACAGGTCGATCACCGTCTCGCCTTCGATCTTGAGGCACAGGGCGGCGCCGCGTTCGAAAGGGCTTTGCATCAATCCGGTGAAGGCCGCTTTGACCGGTTCGAAGCGTGGGTCGCAGTGGCCGTGGATGGCGGGTGAGTGTGTCATGTCAGTTCCACGCAGGGTTGGGGGTCTTCCTTGAGTGACGGTGGCTGGGGAAACGGTTCACTGGCCTCTGGGGGAGCATTCAGTCGGGATGTTGTTGATTGGGTACATATCCATTGCTGCGGTCACGGCGGCTTATGGTTCCGCCCTTACGGCGGGTCACTTTTTTCAGACGCCAAAAAAAGTAACCAAAAAGGCTTGCGGGTATGACTCAGGTATGACTCACCCACATGGGTTACAAATCAGTTCACGCACATAGGTAACAGTTTTTAACTGGCAGGGTCGGTTTTCGAGGATCTGACCATGCCATGGCGAGAGCTGAAACCTATGGACCTGAAACTGCTGTTCATTGCGGACTACATCAAAGGCCCGCCCAGCTTCAGTGCGCTTTGCCAGGCCTACGAGATCAGTCGCAAGACTGGCTATAAATGGGTCGAGCGCTATGAGAGGGAAGGGCCCGCCGGACTGGAAGAACATAGCCGTCGTAGGCTTGCCCGCGAAGGCGGCCTGACAGCCGACCTGGTTTTTTTGCCGTACTCCGATCCCATTGTGGGAGCGAGCTTGCTCGCGAAGGCGGCCGTTCAACTTGCATCGATAGCCACTGATCCACCGCCGTCGCGAGCAGGTTTTTTTCATAGGGATCTTTTTGGGTGCCCCCCGCCACTCAGGAGCAACGATGCCTGCCCCCGGAGAATGTCCATGCCCTACGAGCGTACCCTCGACCTGAACAGCGACGCCTTTCGCGGCGAGGCTTATCGGCATTATGCGGCGTTGCGCCAGGCGTCCCCGGTGTTTCTCAGCCAGCCCGAAGGGCAGTTGCCGATGTGGTACGTCACCGGTGCCCGGGAGG
This sequence comes from Pseudomonas agronomica, assembly GCF_025917275.1. Classification (GTDB taxonomy): domain Bacteria; phylum Pseudomonadota; class Gammaproteobacteria; order Pseudomonadales; family Pseudomonadaceae; genus Aquipseudomonas; species Aquipseudomonas agronomica. The sequence goes on from NZ_JAOSHO010000124.1 coordinate 11,103, forward strand.
TCGAGGAAGTGCTGATGGACAGCGAGCGCTTCGCCCGCGATCCGTCACGGATCGATCCGCAGTTCGCGGCGATGCTGGGGGGCGAGCAGTCCATCGCCTTCCTCAACGACCACATGCTCAACCGTGACGGGGAGAGTCATCGTCGGCTGCGTCGGCTGGTCAACAAGGCGTTCACCTTGAAGGCGGTGAACGCCATGCGGCCGCGTATCGAACAGATCGCCGAGTCGCTGCTGGACGCCGTTGGGCCAAGCGGGCAAATGGACGTGGTGAGCCAATATGCCTTCCCGCTGTCGATCACCGTCATCGCCGAACTGCTCGGCGTACCTGCCCAGGACCGAGACGATTTCCGCCGCTGGTCCCACATGATCGTCCGGCAAGTGGGCCACGACCTGAGTGAACTGCAACGCTGCTACAACGAATTCGCCGGCTACATGCTCGCCTTGATCGACCGGCGCCGGGCCTACCCGGCCGATGACTTGGTATCGGCCCTGGCCCAGGTCGAGGAAGAGGGCCGCATGCTCAGCCGAAGCGAGTTGTGCAGCATGATTGCGCTGCTGATCATCGCCGGCCACGAAACGTCGGCGTCGATGATTGGCAATGCCGTGCACACGCTTGTGCAGCACCCCGAAGCGCTGGCTCGGTTGCGTGATGAGCCGGCACTGATGCCCGACGCAGTCGAGGAGTTCCTGCGCTATGACTCGTCGGTGGAGCGGGCAATGGTCCGCTTCGTCACTCGGGACACTGAATTGGCCGGGCAACATCTGCGACGTGGACAATTTGTGGTGGCGGTGGTGGGCTCGGCCAATCGCGACGAGGCGATGTGTGCCAATCCTGAACGGCTGGATATCACCCGCCCGGCCTGTCCGCACATGTCGTTCGGCAAGGGCACGCATTATTGCCTGGGTGCATCGTTGGCCCGGCAGGAATTGGACATTGCGTTGAACACCTTGCTGTGGCGCTGCCCGGGTCTGCGATTGGCGGTTGATCCAAGTGCTGTGCGCTGGCGTTATGTGCCCAACTTCAGGGGACCGGATGCGTTGCCGGTGTGCTGGTCGGTGGATTGAGGCGAACCAGCAAGCTCGCTGGGCTCTGTAGGAGCTGGCGAAGCCTGCGATCTTTTGATCCGTTGATCCGTTGATCCG
>NZ_JAOSHO010000125.1 GCF_025917275.1 Pseudomonas agronomica
TGGCCAACTGGTCAGCCCGCTCGTTGCCGTGGTGACCGATGTGCCCGCGCACCCATTTCCAGGTGACGTTGTGGCGGTTGACCTGCTCGTCCAGCAGTTTCCACAGGTCGGCGTTTTTTACCGGTTCCTTCGCCGCCGTCTTCCAGCCACGTTTCTTCCAGTTGGCCATCCACTCGTTGATGCCTTTCATCACGTATTGCGAGTCGGTGACCAGCAGCACATCGCAGGGACGCTTGAGCTCTTCGAGGCCCCGGATGGCGCCCATCAGTTCCATGCGGTTGTTGGTGGTGTTGGCTTCGCCGCCCCAGAGCTCCTTTTCAACGCCTTTGCACACCAGCAAGGCCCCCCAGCCGCCCGGACCGGGGTTGCCCTTGCAGGCGCCATCGGTGAAGAGTTCTACGCTATCGCTCATGCCAATCTATCCAGAAAAAATACAAAGACCTGCCGGCCGGGGAGCGTTCAACACTCTAAACCGGATGCAGGCCAGAATCCGCGAAAAAGGGTCACGGCTCGATGTGGCGACGATTGACCTTGGCCATCGGCAAGGGAATCAGCTTGCCCATCGGCTCGCGTCGCGCCTGACGCACCGGGCGCAACCCGACTGCGATCTTGCGCGCCACCAATAGATAAAAACCGCCGCCGGACAACTGCCAGCCACCGGCCCTGCGCTCCCAGCCGGCCAGGCGGGCCTGCCACTTGGGTGACGCAAGCGGCGGACGATAGCACCCGAAGCGGCGTTTCTCCAGCGCGAAGCCCAGCAGGTTGAGCCAGTCACCGACCCGCGAAGCCGAGATGCAACGGGCCTGGCGCAACGCGTCGCTGGCGAACACGTGACGCAGCCCCCAACTGCTCCAGGGGTTGATGCCGAGGATCAACAGATGCCCGCCGGGGCGCACGCTGCTGGCGGCTTCTCGCAGCAAGCCATGGGGCGACAGGCAGAAATCCAGGCCATGCTGCATGACCACCACGTCGGCGGCATGCTCGCTCAGCGGCCAGGCCTGCTCCTCACAGACGATTTCCACGCCGGGCAACGGCGCGCCCAGGCGCACATTGCGCTGGACCTGCGGTGCCGACGGCGGCGTCTGCGCCGAAGGGCCGTAATGCACCAGGTAGCCACCAAAGAACCGGCCCAGCTCGTCTTCGAGCATGCGCCGCTCTTCTTCCAGCAAAAATTGCCCGACAGGGCCGGACAGCCATTCACGGGCGGAGCTGATCAATGCCAGCCAGTCAGGATCAGCCTGAGCGAACGCTTCATCGGTCATTGCATTCTCCAACGCGCCAGGAAGTTCTAAGATGCGCCTTTGTTTCAAGCTTGGCGAATTCCACGATGATACAGATCAGTGCCCTGCCCGCGTTTAGCGATAACTACATCTGGTTGTTACAGGACCACTCGACCCAACGCTGCGCCGTGGTCGATCCCGGCGATGCCGCGCCCGTACGGGCCTGGCTCGATGCCCACCCCGGATGGACCCTGAGCGACATCCTGGTCACCCACCACCATCATGACCATGTCGGCGGTGTCGAATCGCTGAAAAGCGCAACGAACGCCACGGTCTACGGCCCCGCCAGCGAAACCATCCCGGCGCGTGACATCGCCCTGGGCGACAACGCCAGAATCAATGTCCTCGGCCTGGATTTCGATGTCCATGCCGTGCCCGGACATACATTGGGGCATATCGCCTATTACCATCGCGGCCTGCTGTTCTGCGGCGACACGCTGTTCGCCGCCGGTTGCGGCCGCCTGTTCGAGGGCACGCCCGAGCAGATGCACCATTCCCTGAGCCGACTCGCCGCGCTGCCTGAAGACACCCTCGTCTATTGCACCCATGAATATACCTTGAGCAACCTGAAGTTTGCCGCCGCGGTCGAGCCGGATAACCCTGACGTTGCCACCCGCCTGGAAAAAGTCGTCGAGCAACGCAACCAGGGGGTCATGACCCTGCCATCGACCCTGGCCCTGGAAAAACTCACCAATCCATTTTTGCGCACAGCTGAAACATCCGTTAAACAAAAAGCAGACGAACGGAACGGCCAGCGAAACCAGACGCCGAGTGAGGTTTTTGCTGCCTTGAGGGCCTGGAAAGATAAGTTCTAAGGCTGCTATCGATTGATACAAAAATTCTGAATGGTTGACCTGCTGGGGTGCGCTTTCTAGAATCGGCCGACATTTTTGCCCGGAACTTACTTCCAGCCAATGTCGTCATCTATCCGTAGGTCCGTCCAGTCAGACACATTGACCCGCTTGGCTCAAGCCATCGCGGTGGCTGTGTCCGCCACGCTGGCGGGCTGTCAGAGCAGCGGCCAGGTGCCGCAGAACGATGCCGCGCATACGCCGAATATCGCCGCGCGAGCCAAGCAGAAGCCCGTGTGGCTCAACGAAAAACCCAGCCCGCAAGTGCCCCAGGACGTCTGGGAACGCATGCGCCAGGGCTTCCAGCTCCAGGAAACCGCAGGCGTCAACCCGCGCATCGAACAGCAGCGCCTGTGGTTCGCCAGCAACCCGTCCTTCCTGGAAAACGCCGGTGAGCGCGGTAGCCTGTACATCCATTACATCGTAGAGCGCCTCGAAGAACGCAACATGCCGCTGGAGCTGGCGCTCCTGCCGGTAATCGAAAGTGCCTACAACCCCATGGCCTATTCACGAGCCAACGCCGTAGGCCTGTGGCAATTCATCCCGTCCACCGGCCGTTATTTCAACCTGCGCCAGACCCGCTTCTATGACGGACGCCGCGATATCACCGCGTCCACCACGGCCGCCATGGACTACCTGACGCGCCTGCATGACATGTTCAACGGCGACTGGTTACTGGCGCTGGCGGCCTACAACGCAGGCGAAGGCACGGTCAGCCGCGCCATCGAACGCAATGAGAAGCTTGGCCTGCCCACCGACTACTGGAACCTGCCACTGCCCAGCGAAACCCAGGCCTACGTGCCCAAGCTGCTGGCGCTGTCCCAGGTCGTGATGGCCCCCGACGCGTATGGCGTGAACCTCAACCCGATCGCCAACGAACCGTACTTCAAAGTCGTCGAGATCAATCAGCGCATGGACCTGTCCAAGGTCGCGGCAGTCGCCAATATCGACGAAGACGAGCTGTTCCAGCTCAACCCTGCCTTCAAGCAACGCACCACCATCGACGGCCCGCAGCACCTGCTCGTCCCGACCTCCAAGGCGCAACTGCTGACCGCCAGCCTGTCGACCATGCGCCCGGAAGAATTGATCAGTCCACGCTCGCTCAAGCCGGTCTTCGAGACCGCTGATGACAGCGAAGTGGAAGGCGCCAGGCGCACCTACCGCGTCAAGCGCGGCGACAATCTGGCCCAGATCGCCAAGGCCAACAACGTCGAGACCAAGGACCTGCAACGCTGGAACAAGCTCAGCGGCAACAAGCTCAAGGTCGGACAGACCCTGGTGATGCAGGACGCCAAGCCGACCAAGGCCACGACGGGCAAGCGCATCAATACCGTGGTAGCCGCCAATGACAGGAATCAGAAGAAGCAGACCCAGTACAAGGTCAAGCAAGGTGACTCGCTGTATGTCGTCGCCAAGCGCTTCAATGTCGAAATGCAGCACCTCAAGCGCTGGAATCCCAGCATGGGCAAGGCACTCAAGCCCGGGCAGATGCTGACGGTCTATTCCCCCCATTGATCGCAAGCGCTAGGTTGCTGTAGGAGCCGGCGAAGCCTGCGATCTTTTGATCTTTCGCTTGAAATTCAAGTGTCTGGAGAAAGATCGCAGCCTCGCGGTGCTCGACAGCTCCTACAACCCCGCCTTTTTCCTGCCGATACAAGCTGTTACTGTACAGCCCATAACAGCCCAAGCCGCCTGGATCGGATCCCAGACTTGATACGTCCCCTCCTCCTGCTCCTGATCAGCCTGGCCTTGAGCTCCCCCGCCGGCGCCACCATCAGCGAAAGCCATGGCTATGCGCAGTTCGGCACGCTCAAGTACCCGGCCAAGTTCACCCATTTTGACTGGGTCAACCCGCAAGCGCCCAAGGGCGGCACCTTGCGGATCATGGCGTTTGGCACTTTCGACACCCTCAATCCATACACATTCAAGGGCAGTAGCCCGGTTTCCACGCCGAACTTCCTGCAGTACGGCATCAATGAGCTGAACGAACCGCTGATGGTCGGCACTGGCCAGTACGCGCCGTCCGGTGACGAGCCGACCTCAAGCTACGGCCTGATCGCCCAATCCGTGGAATACAGCGAGGACCGCAGCTGGGTGGTCTTCAACCTGCGACCCGAAGCGCGCTTTCACGACGGTGTGCCGATCACCGCCTATGACGTGGCGTTCTCCTACCGGACACTGCTCAAGGACGGCCATCCGCAATACCGGACCAATCTCCAGGAAGTGCTGCGGGTCGACGTCCTCAATCCGCTGAAAATCCGTTTTGTCTTCAAGCGCTCGGGCAACCCGCTGTTGATCCTGCGCCTGGGTGAACTGCCGGTGCTGCCGCAGCATTACTGGAAAGACCGCGATTTCAAGGCCACCACCTTCGAACCGCCCCTGGGCAGTGGCCCTTACCGCATCACCAAGGTGCAGCCAGGTCGCCAGTTGGTGTTCGAGCGCGTCAAGGACTACTGGGGCAAGGATCTGCCGGTCAATCGCGGCAAGTACAATTTCGATCGGATGGACGTGGAGTTCTACCGCGACAGCGATGTCGCCTTCGAAGCCTTCAAGGCTGGCGAATTCGACATCTACATCGAGCACCAGGCCAAGAACTGGGCCAACGGCTACAACTTCCCGGCGGTGGACCGTGGCGAAGTGATCAAGGCACAGATTCCCCATCAGATTCCGACCCAGACCCAAGGCCTGTTCATGAACACCCGGCGCAGCACATTCGCCGAGGTGAAGGTGCGCGAAGCGCTGGGGCTGATGTTCGATTTCGAGTGGACCAACCGCACCCTGTTCAGTGACGCCTACAAACGTACCCTCAGTTACTACCCCAACAGCGAGTTCTCCGCTACCGGCCTGCCCGTGGGCCACGAATGGCTGCTGCTCAAGCCGTATCGCGAACAGCTGCCGCTGCGCTTGCTGACTGAGCCGTTCAGCCTGCCCCAGACGGACGGGCGCGGCATCCCCCGGGACACACTGCGCAAGGCCCTCGGCCTGCTGAAGGAGGCCGGATGGACCCTCGACGGCCAGCGCCTGCTGAATGCCGACGGTCAGCCCCTGCGCTTCGAGATCCTGCTGGTGAACCCGAACCTGGAGCGCATCCTGCAACCCTACGTCGAGAACCTCGCCAGCATCGGCATCCAGGCCCGGCTGCGCACGGTGGATCGGGCCCAGTACAAGCAGCGCCTGGACCAGTTCGATTTCGACATGATCCTGCTGACCCTGAACCAGACGCTCAGCCCGGGCCTCGAGCAGTGGCAGTATTTCCACTCCAGCCAGGTTGGGATCAAGGGCAGCAAGAACTATGCGGGCATCGCCAACCCCGTCGTCGACCACCTGCTGGAAAAGCTCCTCGCCGCCCAGACCCGCGATGAACAAGTCGCGGCGGGCAAGGCCCTGGACCGTGTGCTGCTCTGGCAGCATTACTGCATCCCCAACTGGTATATCAATTATCATCGCCTGGCGTACCGCAACCGGTTCGCCTTCGTCACTACGCCGCCCTACACCCTGGGCTTGAGCGCATGGTGGCTGAAATCTTCGGAGAAAGATCAATGAAGCCTTTACGCGCCCTGCTCCTGCAGGCCAGCAGCCTGCTATTCGCCGGGCTTGCCTGTGCCGCGCCGCAGCATGCCGTGACCCTGTACAACGAACCGCCCAAGTACCCAGCCAACTTCCAGCATTTCGACTACGTCAATCCGGACGCGCCAAAGGGTGGCGTGTTCCGCCAGGGCGGGTTCGGCGGCTTCGACAGCCTCAATCCGTTCATCAGCAAAGGTGTACCGGCCGATGACATCGGCCTAATCTACGACACCCTGGCCAAGCAGGGCCTGGACGAACCCTTCACGGAATATGGCCTGGTCGCCGAAAAAATCGAAAAAGCCCCGGATAACGCCTGGGTGCGTTTTTACCTGCGCCCTGAGGCCCGCTTCAACGACGGCCACCCGGTGCGCGCCGAAGATGTGGTGTTCAGCTTCCAGACGCTGACCAAGGACGGCGCGCCGATGTTCCGCGGTTATTACAACGACGTCGCCGAAGTCATCGCCGAAGACCCGCTCAAGGTGCTGTTCAAGTTCAAGCACACCAATAACCGTGAATTGCCGTTGATCCTCGGCCAACTGCCGGTATTGCCCAAGCATTGGTGGGCCAGCCGCGACTTCAGCAAGGGCAACCTGGAAATCCCCCTGGGCAGCGGCCCGTACAAGGTCGCCGAAGTGAAGGCCGGACGCTCGATCCGCTACGAGCGGGTCAAGGATTACTGGGGCAAGGACTTGCCGGTCAACCGCGGCTTCTACAACTTCGACGTCCTGGTCACCGACTACTACCGCGACAACACCGTGGCGGTCGAGGCGCTGAAAGCCGGCCAGTTCGATTTCTGGCTGGAAATGACCGCGAAGAACTGGGCCAACGCCTACAACATCCCGGCCGTTACCGAAGGTCGGCTGATCAAGGAACAGATCCCCAACGGCAACCCCACCGGCATGCAGGGTTTTGTCTACAACCTGCGCAGGCCGATCTTCCAGGATGTACGGGTGCGCAAGGCCCTGAGCCTGCTGCTGGACTTCGAATGGACCAACAAGCAATTGTTCAATGGCGCCTATGCCCGCACCCGCAGTTATTTCGAAAACTCTGAAATGGCCGCCACCGGCCTGCCCGGCGAAGACGAACTGAAGATCCTCGAGCCCCTGCGCGGCAAGATCCCGGACCAGGTCTTCAGCGAAGCCTTCCAGCCTTCGATGTGCGACGGCAGCGGCATGATCCGCGACCAGCAGCGCAAGGCCTATCAACTGTTGCAAGAGGCCGGCTGGCGCATCGTCGACGACAAGATGGTCGATGCCCAGGGCAAACCGGTGGTGCTCGAGTTCCTGCTGGCCCAGACCGAATTCGAACGCGTGCTGCTGCCCTTCAAGCGCAACCTCAGCGACCTGGGCATCGAACTGGTGATCCGCCGGGTTGATGTCTCCCAATTCGTCAACCGTGTGCGCTCCCGGGACTTCGACCTGATGGTGGGCAGCTTCCCGCAGTCCAGTTCGCCGGGGAACGAACAGCGCGAATTCTGGATGTCCGCTGCGGCCGACAAGCCTGGTAGCCGCAACACCATGGGCCTGAAGGACCCAGCCGTGGACCAATTGGTGGAACAACTGATCAATGCCGACTCGCGCAAGAGCCTGGTCGCCCATGCCCGGGCACTGGACCGGGTGCTGCAGTGGGGCTACTACGTGATTCCCAACTGGCACATCAAGACGTGGCGCGTCGCCTACTGGAACCACATTGGTCATCCGAAAATCACGCCGACCTATGACATCGGCACGACCACCTGGTGGGTCAAGCCGGAGGTCAAGCCGGCCGATGAAGTAGAGAAGCAGGTCATCGAGCAGCAAATCGCCGCCCCTGCGAGCGTGGAGTAACGAAATGCTGGCTTACATTTTTCGGCGACTGCTGCTGATCATCCCGACCCTGTTCGGCATTCTGTTGATCAACTTCGTCATCATCCAGGCCGCGCCCGGTGGGCCGGTGGAACAGATGATCGCCAAGCTCGAGGGTTTCGAGGGCGCCACCAGCCGCATAGCCGGCGGCGGGGCCGAAGTGTCGGTGGCCGGTTCCTCCTACCGCGGCGCCCAAGGCCTGGATCCGGCTCTGGTCAAGGAAATCGAGCGCATGTACGGCTTCGACAAGTCGGCCCCCGAACGCCTGTGGATCATGATCAAGAATTACGCCCACCTGGATTTCGGCGACAGTTTCTTCCGCGACGCCAAAGTCATCGACCTGATCAAGGAAAAGATGCCGGTGTCCATCTCCCTCGGGTTGTGGAGCACGCTGATCATGTACCTGGTGTCGATCCCGCTGGGGATCGCCAAGGCCACGCGGCACGGTAGCCATTTCGACGTGTGGACCAGCTCGGCGATCATCGTCGGCTACGCGATCCCGTCGTTCCTGTTCGCCATCCTGCTGATCGTGGTGTTTGCCGGCGGCAGTTATTTCGACTGGTTTCCCCTACGGGGACTGACCTCCAACAATTTCGACCAGCTGAGCCTGGGCGGCAAGATCCTCGATTATTTCTGGCACCTGGCGCTGCCAGTGACAGCCCTGGTGATTGGCAACTTCGCCACCATGACCTTGCTGACCAAGAACAGCTTCCTCGATGAAATCAACAAACAGTACGTAGTCACCGCCAAGGCCAAGGGCTTGACTCGCAACCGCGTGCTGTACGGCCATGTGTTTCGCAACGCCATGCTGCTGGTGATCGCCGGGTTCCCCTCGGCGTTCATCGGGATTTTCTTCACCGGCTCGCTGCTGGTGGAGGTGATCTTCTCCCTCGACGGCCTCGGCCTGATGAGTTTCGAAGCGGCCATCAACCGCGACTACCCGGTGGTGTTTGGCACTCTGTTCATCTTCACCCTGCTGGGGCTGGTGGTGAAGCTTATCGGCGACCTGACCTATACCTTTGTCGATCCGCGCATCGATTTCGAAAGCCGGGAGCATTGAGATGAACCTGTCCCCTCTCAATCGCCGCCGTTTTGAGCTGTTCAAGGCCAACAAGCGTGGCTGGTGGTCGTTGTGGCTGTTCCTTATCCTGTTCGGGCTGAGCCTGGGCGCCGAGCTGATCGCCAACGACAAGCCGCTGGTGGTGCATTACGACGGCGGCTGGTACTTCCCCGCCCTCAAGCGCTACCCCGAGACCACCTTCGGCGGCGAGTTCCCGCTGGAGGCCAACTACAAGAGCCCGTACATCCGTGAGTTGCTGGCGGCCAAGGATGCCTGGGTGGTGTGGGCACCGATTCCGTTCAGCTACCAGAGCATCAACTACGACTTGAAAGTCCCGGCCCCGGCGCCGCCGTCCTCGGTGAACTGGCTCGGCACCGACGACCAGGGCCGCGATGTGCTGGCACGGGTCATCTATGGCTTTCGTATCTCGGTGCTGTTTGCCCTGACGTTGACGGTGCTCAGCTCGATCATCGGCGTAATCGCCGGGGCCCTGCAGGGTTTTTATGGCGGCTGGGTGGACCTGGCCGGCCAACGCTTCCTGGAAATCTGGTCCGGCTTGCCCGTGCTGTACCTGCTGATCATCCTCGCCAGTTTCGTCCAGCCCAATTTCTGGTGGCTGCTGGGCATCATGCTGCTGTTTTCCTGGATGAGCCTGGTGGACGTGGTCCGCGCCGAGTTCCTGCGCGGGCGCAACCTGGAATACGTGCGCGCCGCCCGGGCGCTGGGGATGCAGAACGGCGCGATCATGTTCCGTCATATCCTGCCCAACGCCATGGTCTCGACCATGACGTTCATGCCGTTCATCCTCACCGGCGCCATCGGCACCCTCACCGCCCTGGATTTCCTCGGCTTCGGCCTGCCGGCGGGCTCGCCTTCCCTGGGCGAGCTGGTGGCCCAGGGCAAGTCCAACCTCCAGGCGCCGTGGCTGGGCATCAGCGCGTTCGCCGTGCTGGCGGTCATGCTGAGCCTGCTGGTGTTCATCGGCGAGTCCGCTCGCGATGCCTTCGATCCGAGGAAGTGATATGAACCAGGACAATCTGATCGAAGTACGCGACCTGGCGGTGGAGTTCATCGTTGGCGAACGGCGCCAGCGGGTGGTCGAAGGCGTCAGTTTCGACATCAAGCGCGGCGAAACCCTGGCCCTGGTGGGCGAAAGCGGCTCCGGCAAGTCCGTGACGGCCCACTCGATCCTGCGCCTGCTGCCCTATCCGCTGGCCCATCACCCCACCGGGACCATCCAGTACGCCGGCCAGAACATGCTGGGCCTGAAGGAAAAAACCATCCGCCACATCCGCGGCAACCGGATCGCGATGATTTTCCAGGAACCGATGACCTCCCTGAATCCGCTGCACTCCATTGAAAAACAGATCAACGAAGTGCTCGGTATCCACAAGGGCCTGACCGGCAAAGTCGCCACCCGGCGGACGCTGGAACTGTTGGAACTGGTCGGGATTCCCGAACCTCACAAGCGCCTCAAGGCCCTGCCCCATGAGCTGTCCGGTGGCCAGCGGCAACGGGTGATGATTGCCATGGCCCTGGCCAACGAGCCGGAACTGTTGATCGCCGACGAGCCGACCACGGCACTGGACGTCACCGTGCAGCTGAAAATCCTCGATCTGCTCAAGGATTTGCAGGCGCGGCTGGGCATGTCGCTGCTGCTGATCAGCCATGATTTGAACCTGGTGCGAAGAATTGCCCATCGCGTATGTGTCATGCAGCGCGGTTGCATCGTCGAACAGGCATCGTGCGCAGAGTTGTTCCGCGCGCCGCAACATCCGTACACTCGGGAATTGCTGGCCGCCGAGCCCAGCGGCAACCCGGCAAGCAACATCGTCGGCCCGCCACTGTTGCAGGTCGAGGACTTGAAAGTCTGGTTTGCGATCAAGAAAGGCCTGTTCAAGCGCACGGTCGATTACATCAAGGCCGTGGATGGCATCCGCTTCAACCTGCCCCAGGGCCAGACCCTGGGCATCGTTGGCGAAAGCGGTTCCGGCAAGTCCACCTTGGGCCTGGCGATTCTGCGCTTGATCGGCAGCCAGGGTGGGATCCGCTTCGAAGGCAAGGATCTGGACAGCCTGACGCAACAGCAGGTCCGGCCGCTGCGCCGGGAGATGCAAGTGGTGTTTCAGGACCCGTTCGGCAGCCTGAGCCCACGGATGTGTGTGAGCCAGATCGTCGGCGAAGGATTGCGGATCCACAAGATCGGCACCCCGGCCGAACAGGAACAAGCCATAATCGCGGCATTGAAGGAGGTAGGCCTGGACCCGGAAACCCGGAACCGCTACCCCCATGAATTTTCCGGAGGGCAACGGCAGCGTATCGCCATTGCCCGAGCCCTGGTGCTCAAGCCGGCGTTGATTCTGCTGGATGAACCGACGTCGGCCCTGGACCGTACCGTGCAACGCCAAGTGGTGGAGCTGTTGCGGTCGCTGCAAACCAAGTACAACCTGACGTACCTGTTTATCAGCCATGATTTGGCTGTCGTCAAAGCGCTGAGCCACCAATTGATGGTGGTCAAGCATGGCCAAGTGGTCGAACAAGGTGATGCCCGCAGCATATTCGCCGCGCCGCAACACCCCTATACACAGCAGTTGCTGGAGGCCGCCTTCCTGGCCCCAACAACTGCCGAATAACCTGAAAGAGGAGCAACACATGGGTTTTCTCGCCGGTAAGCGCGTACTGATCGTCGGTGTCGCCAGCAAGCTGTCCATCGCATCCGGCATCGCTGCCGCCATGCATCGCGAGGGCGCTGAGCTTGCCTTCACTTATCAGAACGACAAACTCAAGGGTCGTGTCGAAGAGTTCGCGCAAGGCTGGGGTTCGAGCCCTGAGCTGTGCTTCCCGTGCGACGTGGCCAGCGATGAAGAAATCGCCAAGGTCTTCGAAGAACTGAGCAAGAAGTGGGATGGCCTGGACTGCATCGTCCACTCCGTGGGCTTCGCCCCGGGCGACCAGTTGGACGGCGACTTCACCGAAGCCACCACCCGTGAAGGTTTCCGCATCGCCCACGACATCAGCGCCTATAGCTTCGTGGCCCTGGCCAAGGCCGGTCGCGAAATGATGAAAGGCCGCAACGGCAGCCTGCTGACCCTGTCGTACCTGGGCGCCGAGCGCACCATGCCGAACTACAACGTCATGGGCATGGCCAAGGCTTCCCTGGAAGCCGGCGTTCGCTACCTGGCCGGCTCCCTGGGCCCGGACGGCACCCGCGTGAACTGCGTATCGGCCGGCCCGATCCGTACCCTCGCCGCCTCCGGCATCAAGAACTTCCGCAAGATGCTGGCCGCCAACGAAGCGCAAACCCCGCTGCGTCGCAACGTCACCATCGAAGAAGTCGGCAACGCCGGCGCCTTCCTGTGCTCCGACCTGGCGTCGGGCATCAGCGGTGAAATCATGTACGTGGACGGCGGCTTCAACACCACCGCCATGGGCAACATCGAAGAGTAATCTTCGCGCTTCAACAAAACGCCGCTTGCCCTCGAAAGGCCAAGCGGCGTTTTTCTGCCCTGAAAAAATACCTGTGGGAGCTTGCTCGCGATTGCGGCAGGTCAGCCAATGGTGATGTGGGCTGTGCCGGCGTCTTCGTCGGATCGCCGCCCGGAGCAAGCTCGCTCCCACA
>NZ_JAOSHO010000126.1 GCF_025917275.1 Pseudomonas agronomica
CACAGAAGCCCATATCCACCCGATATAACTTCCTATATTGCGTTTCGGTATTTAGCCTGCGGGCAAGATACCGATAACGTATATGCGGGCGCAATGGCATTTAACTTGCCTTGATCCTCACAAACGTCAACGCCATGACGCTCTATTTTCCCGCGAGGAGCCATCCGCTACCGGCCATGACCGCTATCGAATCCGCCATAACCTGCGCCCTGTACCCACCCCGGCTCGAGCTGGGTGCCCAACTGACCCGTGAGCAATTGCTCGCCTCGATGCGATCGACCATGAGCCTTCACCAGGGCGGCCCGGTCTGGCTGTTCGCCTACGGTTCGTTGATCTGGCGTCCGGAATGCACGGCGGTGGAGCGGATGCGTGGCCGGGTCCATGGTTATCATCGCGGCTTGTATCTATGGTCCCACGAACACCGGGGCACCCCGGAATTGCCGGGTTTGGTGTTTGGATTGGATCGCGGCGGGTCCTGCAGTGGTTTCGCCTACCGCTTGCCCGAAGAAAATCTCGAGGATTCGCTGTTCGCCCTGTGGCAGCGCGAGATGCCCGTCCCTTCTTATCGTCCACACTGGCTGACCTGCCGTCTCGAGGATGGCAATCGGGTACAAGCCTTGGGCTTCGTGCTGGAGCGACACCTGCCCAGCTATGCCGGCAATCTGCCGGACCATGTGCTGAGCCAGGTGTTTGAAAGCGCTTGCGGGCGTTATGGCACGACTCGCGATTATGTCGAGCAGACCATCAACGCCCTGCGCAGCCACGCCATGCCAGACCGGAACCTGGAGGCGCGGCTCAAGCGCTGTCGATCAGCCCTGGATCAGGCAACCGCTTCGCGGCTCTGACTGGCGATCTGCTTGTGCCACAGGGTTGGCGCGAGGAACGCCATCGCCAGCAGGCAGGCGCCGACCAGCAGCACAAAGCCGCCGTTCCAACCAAAGTGGTCCACGGTGTAGCCCATGGCCGCACTGGCCGCGACTGAACCACCCAAATACCCGAACAGGCCGGTGAAGCCCGCAGCGGTACCGGCGGCTTTTTTCGGCGCCAGTTCTAGTGCCTGCAAGCCGATCAACATTACCGGGCCATAGATCAGGAAGCCGATGGAAACCAGGGCGATCATATCGACGGTCGGGTTGCCGGCCGGGTTCAGCCAGTACACCAGCGTTGCCACGGTCACCAGGGCCATGAACACCATGCCGGTCAGGCCACGGTTGCCACGGAAGATCTTGTCGGACATCCAGCCGCACAACAGCGTGCCCGGAATACCGGCCCATTCGTAGAAGAAGTAGGCCCAGGAGCTCTTGTCCACGGTGAAGCCCTTGGCTTCCTTGAGGTAGGTCGGCGCCCAGTCCAGCACGCCATAGCGCAGCAGATAAACGAACACGTTGGCCATGGCGATGTACCAGAGCATCTTGTTGCGCAGCACGTACTTGACGAAGATTTCCTTGGCGCTGAATTCGTTCTCGTGGCTGGCGTCGTAGCCTTCCGGGTAGTCGTTCTTGTATTTCTCGATGGGCGGCAAGCCCACCGATTGCGGGGTGTCGCGCATTGTCACGAAGGCGAATACGGCAACGGCAAGCGCCACGGCAGCCGGTACATAGAACGCCGAGTGCCAATCATTGAACCAGCCCATGCCCAGCAGGAACAGCGGACCGATCAGGCCGCCGCCGACGTTGTGCGCCACGTTCCACACCGACACCACGCCGCCGCGTTCTTTCTGCGACCACCAGTGCACCATGGTTCGTCCGCTTGGCGGCCAGCCCATGCCTTGGGCCCAGCCGTTGATGAACAGCAGGATGAACATCATCGTCACGCTGGAGGTTGCCCAGGGCGCAAAGCCGAAAATGAACATCACCCCTGCGGACACCAGCAAGCCGAACGGTAGGAAATAGCGCGGGTTGGAGCGGTCGGACACCAGGCCCATCAAGAACTTCGACAAGCCATAGGCAATGGCGATGGCCGACATGGCCAAGCCAAGCTGGCCACGGCTGTAGCCCTCGTCGATGAGATACGGCATCGCCAGGGAGAAGTTCTTGCGCAGCAGGTAATAACCGGCATAGCCGATGAAAATCCCGGCGAAGATCTGCCAGCGCAGGCGTCGGTAGGTGCTGTCTATTTTTTCTTCAGGCAGGGTTGCCTGGTGTGCGGCAGGTCGAAAGAAAGCAAACATTCAAGAGCTCCAGATTTCTTGTTATGGCGGCGGATGTGAATGTTACAGTTTCGTTACCGAAAATAGCATCGGTTCGCATCCGCAAACACGAGAAATTTTTGAGATCGAGTGTTCTTTTACGAACATGTCGCTCAGGTATAAATGGAGGGCGGTATAGGAATGGCGGAACCGGGTCGTAGGACTTCGACCCGGTATGACAGTTAGGTAAACGATCAACGAACCTGGACCACCACTTTGCCGACCGCCTTGCGCTGTCCCAGGTCATTAATCGCCTGGGCGGCATTGCTCAGCGGATACACCTGCGACACCAGCGGCTTGAGCTTGCCTTCGGCGAACCAGCCGAACAGTTGCTGGAAGTTGGCCGCGTTGTCCTGGGGCTGGCGCTGGGCGAAGGATCCCCAGAAGACGCCGACCACCGAGGCGCCCTTGAGCAAGGCCAGGTTTACCGGTAGCTCGGGGATGCGTCCGCTGGCGAAGCCGACCACCAACAGCCTGCCGTTCCAGGCGATAGCGCGCACGGCCTGGTCGAACAGGTCACCGCCCACCGGGTCGTAGATCACGTCGGCGCCCTGGCCGTCGGTGAGGCGCTTGATTTCGTCCTTGAGGCTGGCTTCGGTGTAGTTGATCAGCTCGTCGGCGCCGGCGGCCTTGGCCACGGCAAGTTTTTCCGCGCTGCTGGCGGCAGCGATCACGCGCGCACCCATGGCCTTGCCGATTTCCACCGCCGCCAGACCGACGCCGCCGGAAGCGCCAAGCACCAGCAGGGTTTCACCCGGTTGCAGGTTGGCCCGTTGCTTGAGAGCGTGCATCGACGTGCCGTAGGTCATGCTGAAAGCGGCCGCCGTGTTGAAATCCATGGACGAGGGAATCGGCAATACGTTGTAGCCCGCAACCGCCACCTGTTCGGCAAAGCTGCCCCAGCCGGTCAGCGCCATGACCCGGTCACCTGTTTTCAGATGGCTGACCTTTTCGCCGACCTCACGGACCACGCCCGCCGCCTCGCCCCCCGGTGAAAACGGGAAGGGCGGCTTGAACTGATATTTACCCTCGATGATCAGCGTGTCAGGAAAATTCACCCCGGCGGCATGCACGTCCAGCAGCACTTCGTTCTTTTTCACGACGGGGCTGGCGACGTCTTCCAGCACCAGCGATTCGGCGGGGCCGAATTCTTTGCACAGCACGGCTTTCATCAGGGCTATTCCTTTGGGAGTGATGGCCGATAAGTGTAGGTGTGAGAGTCAATGGGTCAACGAGCATGTCCCGCCCTGATAGCCGGCCATAAGCTTGTGCTTGGACGGCGGGTCGGTATGCTGGGCCGCAAACCGGATGAGGAGTCGAATGTGAAAGCGTGGATCATGTTGATGCTGGCCCTGTCGCTGCCAGTGGCAGTGATGGCCGAAGAGGGCAAGGAAGCGAAAGAAGGCGAGGCGCCAAAAGTCAGTTACATCACCTTGAGCCCTCCCTTCGTGGGGAATTATGGGTTGGACGGTACAGCCAAGCTGAAGGTCTACAAGGCCGACGTCGCCCTGCGCGTAACCGGTGACGCCGCCGCTGCAGCGGTGAAGGCTAACGAGCCGTTGATTCGCAACCAGTTGGTGGCACTGTTCGCCCAGCAGACGACCGAGACGATGAACAACCTTGAGGCCAAGGAGAAGCTGCGTCAGGAAGCGCTGAAGCAGGCCCAGCAGGTCATGAACGACGAGACCGGCAAGCCGATGGTCGAGGATCTGTTGTTCAACAACCTGATCATTCAATAACTTTTTTTGGTGGCCGGGCGGGCCCCTTCGCGAGCAAGCTCGCTCCCACAGGGGATCTCGGTTGCTCACAAAATATATGTTCACTGGAGGCCCACTGTGGGAGCGAGCTTGCTCGCGATAGCGGCCTGTGGGCACCGCATCACTTACGGTTCAGCGCGATAACCGCCGCCCACTGCTCCGCCGTCACCGGCATCACCGACAGGCGCGAGCCTTTCTGCACCAGTGGCATCTCGGCAAGAGCGGCCTGCTGTTTGAGGTAGTCGAGCTTGAGCACGCGTGGGAACGTCTCGATATGGGCGACATCGATCGCAGTCCAGGGATTTTTTTCCGGGCTGGCCTTGGGGTCGAAATAGTGGCTGTCCGGCTCCAGGGCCGTAGGGTCGGGGTAAGCGGCCTGGACAATTTTGCCAATCCCGGCGATGCCTGGCTCGGGACAGCTCGAATGGTAGAAAAAGAACGTATCGCCCACCGCCATGGCCCGCAGGAAATTGCGCGCCTGATAGTTGCGAACGCCGTCCCAGCGCGCTTGGCCGAGCTTTTCCAAGCCCTGGATGGACAGTTCGTCGGGCTCGGATTTCATCAGCCAATGGGCCATGATTTCTACTCCTGGGCGATGTGGATAAAAATAGTTCAGCGATTTTATGACAAACCGACAGTCGGTTGACGCCAGAGTTTGCGTGTGGGTCCGGGTTGCCGCAAAATGCCGGCCTTCCAAGCTTGACGCTGCTGCACGGCCAATAAGAAAACCGCTGCTGTCATCGTGTGTGATATGCCTTGAGGGGGGCAATCGATGAAACGCAAACCGGATTTGTTGTGGATACTGGTCATTCTGTTTGGCCTGGGTGTCGTGACCACGGGTTACGCCCAGAGCCTATGGGCCAACAAGACTGATGCGCCGGTGGAAATCACCCAGCCCGCGCCATCGCTCAAACGCTGAACCCGCTTTCCGGGCGCCGCTGATCGCCGCGGCGTCTATCCCGCGATATACCATCGCTTGTCGCTGACCGTTCCTTGCAGCGGCACGTCCCAGCTTGCCTGAGCCAATCGTTCGACTTTCTGGCATTCATGGGCCAGCCCCAACAGCGTTGGCTTGCGCCATTGCTTGCGTCGCGCCAGGTACGCCAGGCTGCGATCATAGAAGCCGCCGCCCATGCCCAGCCGGCCTCCGGCGTCATCGAATCCCACCAGCGGCACCAACACCAGGTCCAGGGTCCAGACCTTGCGCTGCCGGGCGATATTCTTGCGCGGTTCCGGGATACGAAAGCGGTTGGGCTGCATCTTTTCGCCGGCGTGAATACGCTGGAACACCATCTTGGTCCGTGGCCATGGACTGAGCACCGGCAGGTAAGTCGACTTGCCTCGACGTTGGGCCGCACGCAGCAGCAGGCGCGGGTCGATCTCGCCGTCGTTGGGCAGGTAGAGCGCAATGTGCTTCGCACGGCGAAACAACGGATGCTGGGCCAGTTGTCTGTAGAGCCCGCGTGCCGCTTCCCGCTGCTGGGCCGGCGTCAGTGCGCGACGGGCCTGGCGCAGCAGGCGTCGAAGTTGTGGGCGAGGCAGCAACGCAGGTTCGGTCATATCGAGGCTTCACGAGGCGGTGTCATCACCACAGCGTAACCGCAAACGCAGGGACCAGAAATGCCAAAAGCCAGAAACGACAATGCCAGTCATGATGACTGGCATTGTGTCGAGAATCAGGCTCCCCGGATGAACCGCTGTCGGCTTAGCCCTTGAACCCGAAAGTTCAAGGTGGAAGTTGCAGGAGGCGTTAAGGCTTTCCGTCAAGCGGACATGCACACCGGCCCCAACGTGCAACCCCCGTGGTTGTGCGTATCGGCTCAGGGACATCACCAACTGGCAAGCACCCCAGGGAGTGTCGCAAGTATACCCCAGGCAGCCTCGCGAATCAGCCCTTGCTGACGTCCGGATCAGTGGCCAGCACCAAATCCACTCGATCCAGCAGGTCGCGCACCTGTTCACGGGTCGAGCCGCTGACCTGAACATCAGGCGTATCCTGGCGGTGCAGCAGGTCGTGGGTGATGTTCAAGGCGGCCATCACGGCGATGCGGTCGGCGCCGATGACTTTGCCGCTGCTGCGGATCTCGCGCATCTTGCCGTCCAGGTAACGGGCGGCGCTCACCAGGTTGCTGCGCTCTTCCTGGGGGCAGATGATCGAATATTCTTTATCGAGGATCTGCACGGTGACGCTATTGCTTGAACTCATGAGTCTTGCTCCAGGGCCTTGAGGCGCGAAATCATCGATTCGACCTTACGCCGGGCGATTTCGTTTTTTTCAATGAGGTGCGCGCGTTCCTCGCGCCAGGTTTTTTCCTGAGCTAATAAGAGTCCGTTTTGGCTCTTAAGTTGCTCGACCCGTTCAATTAGCAGCTCGAGTCTGGCCATCAGCGCTTGCAGGTCGGTGTCTTCCATTGTGTCCACTGAGGATTGTGTCTGATGGGGAATAAGGGTCGCACAGCCTTTAATGGTCTTGGCGAGTCTGTCGATGTAGGATACAAGGCCTCCATTCTAGACATAGCGCCGTCTGGCGCCTAGCTGCCCATGCCCATTCAGAATTCCCCGTATCAAGCATTCGCCACCCTGCTGAGCACCAGCGGTCATCCTGTCTCGCCCGCCGAACTGCATGGCTTGCTGCTCGGTCGCAGCTGTGCCGGCGCCGGTTTCGACGCCGATGGCTGGCTGGCCGACGCCGCCGAGATGCTCGAAGGCGAGCCTGCCGACAACGTGCGCAACGCGCTCATCGGCCTGCAGGAAATGGTCAAGGGCGAGTTGACCAGCGATGACATGACCGTCGTCCTGCTACTGCCGACCGACGATGCGCCGTTGAGTGAGCGCGCCGCCGCGCTGGGCCAGTGGTGCCAGGGTTTCCTCGCCGGCTTCGGCCTGACCCGCCGCGAATATGCGCTGAGCGATGAAGCCAAGGAAGTGCTGCAGGACCTGGCGGCCATCTCCCAGGTCCAGGATGCCCTGGAAGAATCCGACGACGGCGAAAGCGACTACATGGAAGTGATGGAATACCTGCGGGTCGCGCCACTGCTATTGTTTACCGAGACCAAGAAAACCGCTGAGCCGGCCACCAAGCCGTCCCTGCACTGATCGCTTGAAAGGGAACACCGCCTGCCCATGATTCATATCCCGAAATCGGAATACAGTCGTCGCCGCAAGGCCTTGATGGCGCAGATGGAACCCAACAGCATCGCAATCCTGCCCGCCGCCGCCGTTGCGATCCGCAACCGCGACGTCGAGCATGTCTACCGCCAGGACAGCGATTTCCAATACCTCAGCGGCTTCCCCGAGCCGCAGGCGGTCATCGTGCTGATGCCCGGCCGGGCCCATGGCGAGTACATCCTCTTCTGCCGCGAACGCAACGCCGAACGTGAGCTTTGGGATGGCCTGCGCGCCGGCCAGGAAGGCGCGATCCGTGATTATGGTGCTGACGACGCATTCCCCATTACCGACATCGACGACATCCTGCCGGGCCTGATCGAAGGCCGCGACCGGGTGTATTCGGCCATGGGCAGCAACCCCGAATTCGATCGGCACCTGATGGAGTGGATCAATGTGATCCGTTCCAAGGCCAACCTCGGCGCCCAGCCACCGAACGAATTCGTTGCCCTGGATCATCTGCTGCACGACATGCGCCTGTATAAATCGGCGGCGGAAGTGAAAGTGATGCGCGAAGCGGCGCGGATCTCGACCCAGGCGCATATCCGGGCGATGCAGGCGGCGCGGCCCGGGCTGTATGAGTTCAGCCTGGAAGCCGAGCTCGATTACGAATTCCGCAAGGGCGGCGCGAAAATGCCGGCCTACGGTTCCATCGTCGCGGCGGGGCGCAACAGCTGCATCCTGCACTACCAGCAGAACGACGCGCTGCTCAAGGACGGCGACCTGGTGTTGATCGATGCCGGTTGTGAAATCGATTGCTACGCCAGCGACATCACCCGCACCTGGCCGGTAAGCGGCACGTTTTCGCCCGAGCAGAAGGCGATCTACGAAGTGGTGTTGGCCGCTCAGGAAGCGGCATTCGCCGAAATCGCGCCGGACAAACACTGGAACCAGGCCCATGAAGCGACGGTCCGGGTCATTACCGAAGGGTTGGTGCGCCTGGGCTTGCTTGAGGGCGCGGTGGACGAGTTGATTGCCAGCGAAGCCTACCGGGCGTTCTACATGCATCGCGCCGGCCATTGGCTGGGCATGGATGTGCATGATGTGGGCGAATACCGGGTCGGTGGCGAATGGCGGGTATTGGAAGCAGGCATGACGTTGACGGTGGAGCCGGGCATCTACATTTCGCCAGACAACCGCAGCGTAGCGAAGAAATGGCGCGGCATTGGGGTGCGCATCGAGGATGACGTGGTAGTGACCAAGACCGGTTGTGAAGTCCTGACCCGTGGCTTGCCCAGGACGGTCGCCGATATCGAGGCCCTGATGGCCGCTGCACGGACCCAGGCGGCATGAGCCGGGTCAATGTGGCAATTGTCGGCGGCGGCCTCGTCGGCGCAAGCCTTGCGCTGGCGCTTCAGGCCGGTGCCAAGGCGCGGGGCTGGAAGATCATGCTGATCGAGCCCTTTGCGCCTGGCGACACCTGGCAGCCGAGCTATGACGCGCGGTCATCGGCCCTTTCATTCGGCGCGCGGCAGATCTATCAACGCTTGGGCCTGTGGCAGGAAGTTTCCCGCCGCGCCGAGCCGATCAAGCAGATCCACGTGTCCGATCGCGGACGGTTTTCCACGGCGCGGCTGTCCGCGATGGAAGAGGGCGTGCCGGCCCTCGGCTACGTCGTGGAAAACGCCTGGCTCGGCCAGTGCCTGTGGCAGGGCTTGGATCCGGAGGTCGTCAGTTGGCGCTGTCCGGCGCAGGTCACTCGGATGGAGCCGCAAGTCGAGGGTTATCGCCTGACCCTCGACGACGAAACCGTCCTCGAATGCGACCTGGCAGTGCTCGCCGATGGTGGCCGTTCCGGCCTGCGGGAGCAGTTGGGTGTCGGGGTGCGCAACCGACCTTATGACCAGAGTGCGTTGATCGCCAACATCACGCCGGGCGAAGCCCATAACGGCATGGCGTTCGAACGGTTTACCGATGACGGTCCGATGGCCCTGTTGCCGCTCCCGGAGAATCGCTGTGCGTTGGTCTGGACCCGGCAGGGGATGGATGCGCAACGCCTGGCGGCATTGGACGAGCGCAGCTTCCTCAGTGAACTGCAGGAAGTGTTTGGCTATCGACTGGGCGCGCTCAAGCAGGTCGGCGCGCGGCATCTTTACCCCTTGGCGCTGGTGGAGGCTGAAGAACAGGTCCGTCCGCACCTGGTGATCCTGGGCAATGCCGCCCATAGCCTGCACCCGATCGCCGGGCAGGGGTTCAACCTGTCCCTGCGCGATGCGCAAGCCTTGGCCGATGCCTTGCTGGAAAGCGACAGCACGCCTGGCGATTTCACCGTGCTGCAGGCCTATCGTGAGCGCCAGCGGATGGACCAGGCCCTGACCGTGGGCTTCTCCGACCAGGTGACACGCTTGTTCGCCAGCGATCTGCCGTTGGTGTCCGTGGGTCGCAATCTGGGCCTGTTGGGCCTTGATCTGTTGCCGCCGGCCAAACGCTGGTTCGCTCGCCAGGCCATGGGCCTGGGAACCCGTCCCGATGCGTGAGCCGGGGTATTTTTTTCACGGGCGGCTCATGTCGCCAGCTACACAGGCTTAAAGCATGGAATTGCGTGCAGATCTGCTGATTGTCGGCGCCGGTATGGTCGGCAGCGCCCTGGCGCTGGCGTTGCAGGGCAGTGGCCTGCAAGTGCTGTTGCTCGACGGCAGCCCGATGAGCGTCAAGCCCTTTGATCCACAGGCTGCGTTCGAGCCGAGGGTCAGCGCCTTGTCGGCGGCCAGCCAGCGGATTCTCGAACGCCTTGGCGTCTGGGACGGCATCACCGGACGGCGCGCCAGCCTGTACACCGACATGCACGTCTGGGATGGCAGCGGCACCGGGCAGATTCATTTTTCTGCCGCCAGCCTGCATGCCGACGTGCTGGGGCATATCGTCGAGAACCGTGTCGTGCAAGATGCCTTGCTGGACCGGCTGCATGATTGCGACCTGGGCTTGCTGGCCAGCGCGCGGCTGGAGCAGATGCGCCGCTCCGGTGATGACTGGCTGTTGACCCTCGCTGACGGCCGAACCTTGCGGGCACCGCTGGTGATTGCCGCCGACGGCGCGAACTCTGCCGTGCGCCGCCTGACGGGTGTAGCCACGCGCGAATGGGATTATCTGCACCACGCCATCGTGACCAGCGTGCGCACCGCCAAGCCCCACCGATTGACGGCCTGGCAGCGTTTTACCGACAACGGCCCGCTGGCCTTCCTGCCGCTTGCGCGCGATGGCCAGCAGGATTGGTGTTCCATCGTCTGGTCCACGACCCCGGGCGAGGCGCAGCGCTTGATGGCGCTCGATGACGCTGGGTTCCGCAGCGAACTGGAACGCGCCTTCGAAGGGCAGCTCGGCACGGTACTCGATGCCGACCCGCGCCTGTGCGTGCCGCTGCGCCAACGCCACGCCAAGCGCTACGTGGCCGAAGGGCTGGCGTTGATTGGCGACGCGGCCCATACGATCCATCCTCTGGCTGGCCAGGGCGTGAACCTGGGCTTCCTCGACGCCGCCGTGCTGGCCGAAGTGCTGCTGCAGGCGGCCGGACGGGGCGAGCGCTTGGCGGACGTGAAAGTATTGAGCCGCTACGAACGCAGGCGCATGCCTCATAACCTGGCGCTGATGGCGGCGATGGAGGGCTTCGAGCGGTTGTTCCAGGCGGATCCGCTGCCGGTGCGCTGGTTGCGCAATACCGGATTGAAACTGGTGGATCGCATGCCGGAGGCCAAGGCATTGTTCGTGCGCGAGGCGCTGGGGTTGATTGGGGATTTGCCCGAGTTGGCCAAGGCCTGAGCCCCATACCCATAGGGTTAGGTGGAAACAGGTCAATGTGGGAGCGAGCCTGCTCGCGAAAAGGCCGGAACAATCACCGCCATGCAACATTTGGAAATGTGTCCGGCAACTGTTCGATTGAGCTGCCAAATGTGAGTCCTTATCATTTGCGCCTCGTTAACAACCAGAGACTGCTCCCATGTCGGCAACCAAACGCCTGCTGTCCGCCCTCGCCTTGGCGCTGATCGGCACTACCGCCGCTCAAGCCGCCGATGAGGTGGTGGTCTATTCCTCGCGCATCGATGAGTTGATCAAACCGGTTTTCGACGCGTACACCAAAAAGACCGGCGTGACGGTGAAGTTCATCACCGACAAGGAAGCGCCACTGATGCAGCGGATCAAGGCCGAAGGCGAAAACGCCACCGCCGACCTGCTGCTCACCGTGGATGCCGGCAACCTGTGGCAAGCCGAGCAGATGGGCATTCTCCAGCCCTTCACCTCGCCGGTCATCGACGCCAACATCCCGCCTCAGTACCGCGCATCTTCCCATGCCTGGACCGGCCTGAGCCTGCGGGCGCGGACCATTGCCTATTCAACCGACCGGGTCAAACCGGGCGAGTTGACCACTTATGAGGCGCTGGCGGGCAAGGAATGGGAAGGCCGCTTGTGCCTGCGGACGTCGAAGAAGGTCTACAACCAGTCCCTGACCGCGACCCTGATCGAAACCCACGGGGCGGAAAAAACCGAGGAAATCCTCAAGGGTTGGGTGAGGAACCTGTCCACTGACGTGTTCTCCGACGACACGGCGTTGCTGGAAGCGATCAACGCGGGTCAATGCGACGTCGGCATCGTCAATACCTATTACTTCGGTCGCCTGCACCAGCAGAAGCCGGACTTGAAGGTCAAGTTGTTCTGGCCGAACCAGGCCGATCGCGGCGTGCACATCAACCTGTCGGGCATTGGCTTGACCCAGTACGCTCCGCATGCGGACGCCGCGAAGAAGCTCGTGGAATGGATGACCACGCCAGAAGCACAAAGCATCTTTGCCGACATCAACCAGGAGTTCCCGGCGAACCCGAAAGTGCAACCCTCCAAGGAAGTCGCCGCCTGGGGCACGTTCAAGGCCGACACCTTGCCGGTGGAAGTGGCAGGCAAGCGCCAGGCCGAAGCCATCCGCATGATGGATCGTGCTGGTTGGAATTGAGCGAGGGGGACTTGCTCCCACCGGGCCTGTAGGAGCTGCCGAGTGGAACGAGGCTGCGATCTTCCCCTAAACACTTGAATCTCAAGTGAAAGAACAAAAGATCAAAAGATCA